>JAITJT010000256.1 GCA_031278795.1 Deltaproteobacteria bacterium
ATAGTCCCGAATTTCATGCATTTTACACACAAAATAAATTTAATTTGCCAGTATTTTGTGACACATCTTTCTTGGAAAAATTTCTTGAATTAAGAAACATAATTTCCAAAACAAATAAAACACAATTATTCTTTTACTTAATAGTTAATTATTATTCTTTCATAATCAATTCAGAGTTAGATCTAAATATTGAATCGTTATTATTCGACATAGCGGTTCTTAAAAAAATAGAATCAGCAAAGATTGCAGAATACGCGCTATATTTAATTGGCACCAAAATGCCTGATGCCTTGGTTAACTCGCTTTTTTGCGCGCAATATCCAGACTTGTTTCCTACACTTATTGCTAAAACTACGTTACCATTTTCGCTTAATTTTAATGATTATCTCCGCAAAGTCAAAATACCAATAGTTAAAACACCAATAGTTAAAACACCAATAGTTAAAACACCAATAGTTAAAACACCAATAGTTAAAACACCAATAGTTAAAACAACAATAGTTAAAACAACAATAGTTAAAACACAGCGCGCGAAGAAAACTTCAAAAACAACGGACCATAGTGATGACACCATTAGCAAAATGGATGCACCTCCTAAAGCTAATACACCTCCTAAAGCTAATACACCACCAAAAGCTAGTACCTCTTCCAAAAAACCCTTAGCGAGTCCTCAGAGAAGAGGCAGAAAGAAAAAATATATCCCGCCTCGTCCAAATGCCCTTTTCCCGGATGAAGATCTAGGAAACAAGTCCTAAATTTTAGGAAAAATAAGATAACGAGTTTTTTATCCTTCCCTACTTTTCCGGTTAATTATCCTTTGCTGCCCTTGGCCTTTTTCTTGACCTCTCCCCCCAGGGCCTCCTCAAGGGGCTCCCAGCCTGTCCTTTCTATTACCGCGCGTAACCTCTCCCCACCTTTTCCGTTTTGGATGAAAAATTCAATGGCGGCGTCCGCGGCTTTGAAGAAATCAGCCGTGTTCTCCAGGATGGGTATCAGCTTCTCGCCCTTGGCAATCTTGTTTCCGAAAGTTCCCCCAAAGTACACCATGTAGCCAGGTGTTCCCACCCAGGCGCCCGTGGGGCAGGCCTTCACGCAGCGGCCGCAGTTGTTGCACTTGTCGCGGTCAAGAACAATCTTTTTGTTAACAAGGCTTATGGCCTTCTCCCGACAGACCTTCACGCACAAGGCGCATTTCGTGCATTCTTTGTGATCTATTTCTATCAATAAACCGCCTTTAACGCCCACGTCGTTCTCCTCGGCCTTGAGGCAGTTGTTCATGCAACCCGTCACGCCAAACTTGAACTTGTGGGGAAGAACCTTGCCGTAATACCTTTCCGATATGCTCTTGGCGAGCTTGTAGGTGTCTATGCAGCCGCTGGGGCAGACTTTGGAGCCCTGGCAGGCCGTTACCGTGCGCACGGCCGCCCCGCATACCCCGGGGCTGACGCCTCCCGCGGCTAGGGCCTCTTTAATCTTTTCGATGTCACTTAGCTTCACGTAAGGAATCTCCACTCCCTGGCGCGAGGTGAGATGCGCGATACCTTTCCCGTAGGTGTCGGCAGCGTCCGCGATTGTCCGCAGCTGATCGGTCGTCAAGTGTCCTCCCACGACCTTGAGCCTCATGGAGAATCTATCCTTTTGCTTCTGACGCATGAAGCCGTTGTTTTTAAGCGCCTTGTAGTCCACCGCCATGTTTTCGCCTCCCGAAAAACATTTTTCAAATCCACTTTGTGAGCATTTTAAATCTGTCAAAGCCAATTGTCTTGGAGTTCACTTAAATTAGCTCACTTAAATCATATAATCCGCACCGGAAAAGGCAATCTTTCTGAAGGTGTTGAAATCCAAATACCTTACGGCCAAATCCGCCTCGTTTTTAGGCCCCTCGTCCAGCCAGGCCTCCCTTATCTCATTGAAACCATTCTGTGAGTCCGCCTTGATGGCGTAGCCGCTGCCGTTCACCACGGGATAGCCTCCGTAGCTGTAACTCATAAGGGGCATAATCTCGGATACCCTTCCTTCCCTTATGCGGACGGCCACCCGGTCACGGAAGATGGCTATGTCAAAGTTTTCCGGATACTCGTAAGAGTTTCCGGAAAGAGGCACCCTGTCGCCCTCGCCGTAGAGGGCGGGCTCTATGTCCATCTTCTTGGTGACCTCCCTCGTGCCAAAGGTGAGGTAGTACTCCTCAAAGACCTCTGAGCGGGCCGTGAGCTCACCTTTCACGAAACCCCTCTTCATGAGGGCCATTGTCTCGGCCTGGGTAACTATACCCCCGCCCGCGACATCATAGCCGTCCACCAGGACGAACCTGCCGGTGGCTTTGTGCCTGGAGAAAAGATCCAGGGCTATGGGTTTTTTAAGCTTAATTAAAACGTCCGCCACCTCGTTTAGCTTCACCTCGCTAGCCCCCTCCACCGGGGCCAGGGACTCGGAATCAATAAGGTGGTAGATCTCCTCCACACTCGCCTCCTCGGCGCTGGTGGCGAGCTTGAGCTTGTATTTTTTGTTTTTTAGAAGCGGACTCTTTCCCATCCAAAAGACGGAGCACTTGATAGTGTCCGTGACCATGGGCGCATCGTCTAAGGTGCTTATCACCTCACCCCGCTGGTTGAAAAACTCATCCGTTACGGTTAGGCCTATGGACATGGGCGAGTAGGCGCTCTCTTTTTTGTCCCTGGGTAGCCAACTCTCCAGAGAGGCGACGGTGGTTATCTTTCCGCCCGGGGATACCAAGATGCGCTCCCCTTGACTGATAGTTCCGCTTTCTAGCCTTCCGGCTATAATGCGCCTCATGTCGAACTTGTAGACATCTTGGATGGGAAGCCTCAGGCTCTCACCTTCTTCTTTTTTGCTAATGGAATCCAAGGCCTCAATCAAGGTGGGGCCCTTAAACCAGGAAAGCTTGTCCGAGGGCTTGGTGATGTTTTCACCCAAGAGCCCGGAGAGTGGCACAAAGAGCTGGGCCTCTATCTCAAGCTCTTTGAGATAAACACCCAACTCCTCTTTGATTTGTAAAAATACGCTCTCTTGGTAATCAACCAAATCCATCTTGTTGACAAGCACACCAATCTGCTCAATACCCAAAAGCCTCAGCATGTGGGCGTGCCTTTTGGACTGCTCCTCCACGCCCCTTTCGGCGTCCACCACCAGGAAGGCCACCTCCGCGTCCGAGGCGCCGGATATCATGTTTTTCAGGAACTCCTTGTGACCAGGCGCGTCTATGATTAGATAGTCGCGTTTTTGGGTGGCGAACTGCAGCCTGGTGGTGTCAATGGTTATTCCCTGTTTGCGCTCCTCCTCAAAGGCGTCCAGGAGAAAGGCGAACTCAAAGTGCTGGCCCTTTTCCTTGTTGATGGCCTTCACCCGGTCTATGGCCCCCTGGGTGAGCGAGTTGGTGTCAAAGAGCAATCTCCCTATGACCGTGGACTTTCCGTGATCCACGTGTCCGGTCACAACTATCTTAAGTTTTTCCCTAACTTGTCCCATAATTTACATGTACCCGTCCTGGCGCAGTTTCTGCATAGCGTAGGCGTCCTCTTGATCCTGGGCCCGGCCCGATCTCTCGGATACCTTGGTTCTCATGAGCTCCTCCACAATCTCTGTTACAGTGGACGCCTCCGAGACTATCCTTCCGGTACAGGGGGCGCAGCCCAAGGAGCGGTAGCGCTCGTGGTTTTTGGAGAAGTAGAGATCTATTATAGGTATCTCCTCTTTTTCTATGTAACGCCAGATATCCAGCTCGTTCCACTCCAAGAGTGGATGGACCCTGATGTGGTGCCCCTTGGGGAAGCTGGTCTTGAACTGCCCCCAGAGTTCTGGTGGCTGGTGGGTGTGGTCCCAGCTGTCGTCTTGGTTTCTCTCGGAGAAGACCCTCTCCTTGGAGCGGGATCCCTCCTCGTCTCGCCTCACCCCCACGATTAATCCATCAAAGCCGTATTCCTTGGTCATGGAGGCCAAGGCGTCGGTCTTGAGCGCCTTGCAGCAGACCAGGCGGCCGCTGTCTGGGCCCATGCCCTGGGCTAGGGCCTCCTTATTCTGATAGACGATTAGATCGAGCCCAAGCTCCTTGGCCACCCTGTCGCGGTAGCTAATCATCTCCGGAATCTTGTAGCTGGTGTCCACGTGGATGAAGGGAAAGGGGCAGTGCCCAAAGAAGGCCTTTTTGGATAGCCAGAGAAGAACCGTGGAATCCTTGCCTATGGACCACAAGAGCCCCAGCTTTCCCAAGTTGCGGTAGGCCTCGCGCAGGATATAGATGCTCTGGGCCTCCAATGATTCCAAATGGTTCATGTATTAATCTCCCAAGAAAAAATCGCCTTTAAAACTTTAGCTTAGAATCTAGTCAAAAAAAAATTCTTAATCAAGGCGCTTTTGATGAGTCTTTTCAAGGCAAAAAACCCCTTATGACTTTTAATATTAGAGTCCTCATAGTAAGCATGATGATTTTAGAAAAAAAGCTTTACCCTAATAGCTATCCAGGTTGCCGCTCCCGTCTATGACCAGGATATCCCCTCCAAAGCTGGTGTAGACCCAGAGGAGCCTGCCGTTTTGATAGTTGCAGTCCAGCCTTCCTCCGTAGCCTCCCATGGCCGGGGGGAGATAGAGAGAGAGGGCCACCTGGGGGCAGGACTTGAGGCAGGCCGCGCAGCCCCAGCAGTCCGCCGGCCGGGGGTTTATCACCTTCTTGTTGACTAGCTCCAAGATGTTACCCGGGCATATCTCCACGCAGTTACCACAGCCCACGCATTTATCCAGTTCTATGAGAATGCTCATTTAATCCCTCGCGCGCTCGATATTTTCCAAGAGTGTTCTGAATTGTTTCTAATACTTGGCTGAAGCATCTTAAAATAAGCGTAAGTCATATGCAGCAAACATACATCTTTCTCTACTGGGACTCCTCCGGAGGGTCCTCCTGGACATCTGGAAGCGGAACGCTTTCCAGCTTGATAAGATCCCTAGCACTTAGCTTCAGGTTAACAAGCCCTTCTTCCGGGTAGCAGCCGCCGTAGGTGGTGGCCTCCGTATTCAAAAAGAGCTCATAGCGGGAATCCAACTTGGGATAGTCCTGATACTCCCCAAAGCCGGGCCAGCGGGTCTCCTTGCGGTTCATGAGGTGGCATATTAGGCTCCTTGCCACTATTAGCCTCTCTCTTAGCTCAAAGTTGCGGGAGAGCTCCTTGAGGTCTCTGGCCGCTAGGTTCAAAGAGAGGGTGTAGATCCTGTCTATCTCCTTTCTGGCCTCTTTCAAGCCGTTTAGCGTGTAGCGGTAGCCAGAGCTTCTCCCACCGGCCTCCCGGTCCATGGCCTTCTGCATGGCCTCCTCCAGGCCGTCGGCCCCGTAGGGGGGACGCTTGCGGGTGAGATCCTTGGAGGCGAAGCTCAAGGCCTTCTCCAGCTGGGCTTTGTCAGTCTTGGGCTCAACTAGATCCTGAAGATACAGAGAGACGCTCTCCGCGGCTATCATAGCCTCGGCCATGGAGCCGGAGACATACTTCTGGGGGGCCCCGAAGGCCGCGTCCCCGGCGGCGTAGAGGCCTTTTAAGCTGGTCTCCCTCCCCGGGCCTATGACGTAGCCACTGGCCGTGTGGCCTCCCATGACAAAGGGCTCTGAGCCCTCGATGAAGGCCCCTAAGAGCTCGTCACCCCCTTCCTTGGGGATATCCTTGAGGTTCTGCTTTTTCAGATGCGTTCCGTCTTCTAAAAAGCGCAGCGACTGCAGGGGACTCATATGAAAATAAGCCTTGGATAGGCCTTCCCGCAGGTGTCCGGACTCATTCTTGGCCACCAGCCTGCAGGGGCCCCTACCCTCCTCATTTTCCCTTCTCAAGGCCAATACCCTATCTGATGTGCTGTTACCGTACTTGGCCTCGTAGTTCTCCCCCAGGGAGTTCACCTGGTGGGCGCCCGCACCTAAGGACAAGGTCCCGGTGGGGGCCATGGTGTCCTTGAGCCTCAGGGCCACGAAACGCATCTCCAAGGTGGAGAGCTCGGCTCCGGCCAATATGCCCATGGCGTAGCCGCCTCCGGTATTGAAAGGCGGGTACCACATCTTATGCTGGGAGATGCCCTGGTTATTGGGCATGTAGATTCCCGCCGCCCCACCGGTCGCGACAATCACGGCCTTGGCCCCGAATATGTAAAAGCCCCCGTCCTTGTGCGTGGAAAAGCCCAAGGCCCCGCTTACCACTGGTTCCCCCGAGTCTTGGCTCAAGAGGAGGTTGCTCACGTGGACATGCTCCACCAGGGTGATATTCTTCATGGTCTTCAGGGGAAAGGCCAAGAGAGGCTTGATGTTCTCGCCATTAACCTTGATGTTGCGCCAGGAGCGCGACTTGTAGGACCCATCCGGCTCCTTTTGAAAGACAAGCCCCAGAGCCTCCAACATCTTGATGGCGCCCTCCAGCCTCTCGGACATGGACAGTAGTAGCGACATGGAGGCTATGCCGTGGGCGTCCTGGAAGGCGTAGTCCGCGTAATCCTGGGGGCTTTTTCCCTGCCCCACCCAGGCGTTGATGGCGTTCACCCCGGCCGCCAGGCAGCCGCTTCTGGAGATGGCGGCCTTCTCCGCCAGGATCACCGAGCGTCCGGATTTGGCCAAAATGTTGGCAGCGGTGCACCCGGCCGCCCCGCCACCTATGATGAGGCACTCGGCCTTGAGCGCGTTTACTTTAAGTTTACGGTCTCCCACTATTTACCAATCCAATATCAGAAAAAAGTTTTGATTTTGTAAAGAAATGTAAAGAAGTGTATATAATTTAAAAAAGCTATAAAAGGACGCAAAAACTAGCTAATAATTGCAATAAAATCACAGTGAAAATTTATGATGCAGCATATAACGAAGATCGCTTAAAAAGATCGTTTTAGCCATAAGCGATTAGGCATATATAGTCTCTTATTAAAAAGCCAGAGAAAAACTAAAAACTTGAGTAGCAAAAAAGCTGTTAAGAAAATTTAAAGAAAATTTCGCCCTTTTGCACAAGTTAATAGAAAACGAATGACATAGAGAGAAAGACAATAAAAAACCTTTATATCACATATGGCGAACAAATTACAGATAATGTGGGAGAAAATGAAGCTTTCCTTAGTCTTCTTTACACTTCTTGAGTCTTCTTTACACTTCTTTACACTTCTTTACACCTCCTTAACTTCTCCTCGATGCTCCCTAAAGTTCCTTGCAGCTCCTTAACCTCTCCTGATAGCTCCCTAAAGCCCCTTACTCTACCGGACTCCTCCGGAAGATTTCACCTAAGGGGCTTAGACTAGATCATGAAGTTATAGCCGTTCCCATGGGCCTCTAGGTAGGAATTGTTCACAAGCTCCGCCTGATTGTCCTGGAAGGCGTAGAGGCGGTAGATGATGGCCTTCACCTTGCTACCCACGGAGATGGGGCTCTTCTCCAGGGAGTAGCTTGTGGTGAGCAGGTAGCCCTTGAGGTCTATCACCACCTCCACAAAGGCTCCCCTAAAGGCCATGGAGACCACGGTGGCCTCCTCCACACAGTGGGCGTACTGTATTAGCTCTCCCGGGCCGAATATCTGGATAAACTCGGGCCTGATGGCTCCCTTGGCGCCCCGGGGGGCGTCCTCGAAGCCTAGGAGCCTCCCGTAGTCCTCCAGGATGACGCTCTCCCCCAAGAAGCTCGCCACAAAGGGGGTGGCGGGCTCGCGGTAGAGGTCTATGGGGCTTCCGGTCTGCTCCACCCGGCCGTGGTTGGTGATGATTATCCTATCCGCCACCTCTATGGCCTCGGATTGGTCGTGGGTCACAAAGATGCTGGTGATACCTAGGCTATTTATCATGTTCCTAAGCCATGTGCGCAGATCCTTCCTAACCTTGGCGTCTATGGCCGCGAAGGGCTCATCTAGCAAAAGTAGCCTGGGGTTCCAGGCCAGGGCCCTGGCGAAGGCCACCCTCTGCTTTTGCCCTCCTGAAAGCTGGTTGGGATAACGCTTGTCAAAGCCAGAAAGTCCAATTAGCTTAAGGAGCTCAGAAACCCTCTCCTTTATCTTGTCCTTCTTCACCTTCTGGGTTCTAAGGCCAAAGGCAATGTTATCAAAGACGGTCATGTACCTAAACAGGGCGTAATTCTGGAAGACGAAACCAATGCCGCGCCGGGAGGGGTGGATGTTGTTCACCCGCTCGCCGGAAATATAGATGTCACCTGAATCAGGTATCTCAAGCCCAGCTATCATCTTGAGGATGGTGGTCTTACCGCTCCCGCTGGGACCTAAGAGGGCACCCAGGGTGCCCTCCTTGAGGCCAAAGCTCACCTGATCCGAGGCGTGGAAGCTCCCGAAAGTTTTGCAGATATTGGACAGTTCAATAAACATTTGGATAAAGGCCTCTCTTTTAGTAGTTTTCCATGTCTTTTTCGGAAATGTACTCCAGGATGTTTCTCACCACCAGGATGATTATGGCCGCGACCACCAGGATGGTGGCCACGGAAAAGGCCTGGGCCGTGTGGTACTCCCTGAAGAGTATCTCTATGTGGAGCGGAAGGGTGTTGGTTTTACCCCGCAGGTGACCGGAGACCACCGAGACCGCCCCGAACTCACCTAGGGCCCTGGCCGTACAGAGGATCATGCCGTAGAGGAGGGCCCATTTTAGGTGCGGAAAGGTAACCTTCCTAAAGAGCTGGAAAAAGCCCGTGCCCAAAAGTATGGCCGCCTCCTCCTCGTCGGTTCCCCTACCCAGCATGACCGGGATGAGCTCCCTGGCCACAAAGGGCAGGGTCACGAATATGGTCGCCAGAATCAGCCCGGGGGTCGCGAATACTATCTTAATGTTGTGGGCCTCCAGGAAGGGATAGGCCCAGCCCAGCCTCCCAAAGGTCATGATGAAGACCAAGCCCGCAATGACCGGGGAGACCGCGAAGGGGATGTCAATTAGCGTTATGAGGAAGCCCTTGCCCCAGAAGCGGAAGCGGGTGATGGCCCAGGCCGCGCACAGACCAAAGAGGGTGTTTAGGCTAAGGGCGGATAGCATGGTGATGATGGAGAGCCTCAAGGCCTTCAAGGTGTACTCGTCCGTTACCGCCTTCCAGAAGTTTTTAAAGCCAAAGTCAAAGGCCTGGGCCAGGACCTGCACCAGCGGAAGCACGAGCATTACTAAAATAAAGATGAAGCTAATGGCGATAAGCGCTATCCTCAAAAGCTTGTTTTCTCTTTGAAAGGGCCTTTCGCTCATCTTAGTGCTCCCCGGTGAAAAAGCTAATGCGCGCCTGGATGCGGTTCACCATGAACATGATGGTGAATGAAAAGAAGAGCATGAGAATGGCCACGGCCGTGGCCTGGTCGTAATTGAACTGCTCCAACTTGCTCATGATGACCAGAGGCGCAATCTCGGTTTTAAAGGGGAGGTTTCCGGCAATGAAGATTACCGAGCCGTACTCCCCCAGGCCCCGGGCGAAGGCCAGGGAAAACCCGGTCAAAAGCGCGGGCTTTATCTCCGGAAGGATTATCTGGAAAAAGATGCGACAGGGACTAGCCCCCAAAAGGAGCCCCGCGTCCTCATAGTCCCTGGATAGCTGCTCCAGAACGGGCTGGATGGAGCGCACCACAAAGGGAATGGTAATGAAGGTGATGGCGACGATTATCCCCAGCTGGGTGTAGGCAATCTTGATTCCAAACAAGTCAAAGAGGGGCTTTCCTATCCAGCCCTTGTCCGTGGTTAGAACAGTTAAAGAGATCCCCGCGACCGCGGTGGGAAGGGCGAAGGGAAGCTCAATCAAGCCGTCAATTAGCCGCCTCAGGGGAAAGCGGTAGCGGGTGATGACCCAGGCCAGGATGAGGCCCGTAACCGAGTTGATGAGCGCGCCCGCCAGTGAGCAGAGGAAACTCACCTTGCAGGCAATTAAGGTTCTGGTGTCGGTAATTGTCTTAAAGAAGCCCCCAAAACCCAAATGCGTCGCCTCAAAGGAGAGCGATATGAGCGGGATGAGCACTATGATGCTCAGATAGCTCATGGTGATCCCCAGGGACAATCCAAAGCCGGGTATAATCCTCTTTCTGGCCTTCTTCACGTTTATCTCTTTTCTCACCGCCCTCACGTATGGGGGGGAGCCCCCCATACGTGAGCTACGCTGTTTTTTTAAAGCCGCTTCCACCAAAAAACTTTTAGCTCAGAGCTTTTCCTTAGCCCCCTATGGGCCTAACCCAGGCTAAGCCCAAGGGGACCTTATCCCCAGGCCCCATAAGTGGGGCCTGGGGACAATAGACCCTTACCTGGTGTATATCTGATCGAAGACCCCACCGTCGCTGAAGTGCTTGGCCTGGGCCTTTTCCCAACCACCAAAGAGGGGATCGTCTATGGTCACGAGCTCCATCTGCAGCTGGAACTGGTCCTTGAACTCCTTGGCAATTTCCGGATTCGAGGGGCGGTAGAAATGCTTTCCAGCTATGCGCTGGCCCTCCGGGGTGTAGAGGTAATTAAGGTACTCGGTGGCCACCTCCCGGGTGCCCTTCTTGTCCACGTAGGTGTCCACAATGGCGACAGGCGGCTCGGCTAGGATGCTCAAAGGGGGGGATACTATCTCAAACTGGCCCGGGGCCTCTTCCAAGGCCAAATAACCCTCGTTTTCCCAGGCCAAGAGCACGTCGCCCTGGCCGTTGGCCACAAATGTATTGGTGGCGCCCCGGGCTCCGGTGTCTAGGACCAAGACGTGCTCAAAGATCTCTTTGATAAACTGGGTGACCTTGGCCTCGTCATGGTTGAACTTGCGGTCCGCGTAGGCCCAGGCGGCCAGGTAGTTCCAGCGCGCCCCGCCCGAGGTCTTGGGGTTGGGGGTGATGACTCCCACCCCCTCCTTGATGAGGTCGTCCCAGTCCTTGATGTTCTTGGGGTTCCCCTTGCGCACCAAAAACACGATGGTGGAGGTATAGGGGGCGGAGTTGTTGGGGAATTCCTTCTGCCAGCCCGGCTGGATGAGCCCGGCCTTTTCTATCTCGGTTATGTCGATGGCGAGGGCCAGGGTCACCACGTCGGCCTCGTTTCCCTCTATGACCGTGCGGGCCTGCTTGGAGGAGCCGCCATGGGACTGCACAACTTCCAAAGTCTTACCGATCTTGGTCTTAAAATTAGCCTCAAAGATGCCGTTGAACTCTTCATAGAGCTCCCTAGTGGGGTCATAGGATACGTTGTTCAATTCCACATCCGCGGCCTGGACTATGGGTGTGAGGGTAAAAAAGGTCAAAAGTAGAGGAATAGAGAAGAAAGAAAATAATTTTTTCATGATAAACACCTTGATATTTTTAAAATTGGCAATATTTACGCTAAATATGAGACAAATCTGTAGTAAAGATAAAAAAAAAGACCGCAAACAGTACAAAAAGTACGTTTACGGTCTTCAGATGTCTGATCAACCAGAAATTGAAAAAAGGCTTGAAAAAGGGATTTAGAGGGACATGACTCTTGTTTGGCTAAAAATCCCCCTAAGAGGCCTCTAAAGTGAAGAAACAAAAGGCGGGGTTTTGCTGAATCTAGTTTAAGGCATTTTGAAACGTGAAAGGAGTTAAAACATGTTGAAAACTGAACAGGCATTAAATTTACCAAAATCTAGAGAAAAGTCAAGCAAAAAATTTCTTAACAAAAAATATTTATGAAATAGCTAAAAAGGCCATAAACTATAAATTATATAAAAATATAATGTTTTTAGAAATAAGCATGTTTATAAGACTTAAAAATACTTATGTGTTATGAAAATAACATAATATAATTACTAAATAAACCTCCTTTATAATTTTACTAATAAATTTGAAGATGCCCCTCTTACAAAAAAGCCCCCGCTAAGGGGGCATTTTTTTTGTAAAGGCAAAAAAAAAGAGATCTCTTAAGGCAAAAAAAAAATTTTTTTTGTTTTTTTTGGGGACAAAATCCGTGAAAAAGAAAAAGCTAATAGATTAAATTTTTGCTTCTAAGCCTTTGTAGAAGCCGCATTTTATACATTTCCAAAGCTAAGAAGAGGCTAATAAACGGAAAAAGATTAAAAAGCTAAGTGAAATATATGTTTATAACGGCAAATATTTGCAGATATTTGAAAGTATTTGAAAATCCGTAAAAAAGCTGAAAAAGAAATAAGCAAATTTATGTATGTTTTGTTTGTATTTATTACAAATGAGAGGGGATCAACAATTCCCAAAAATTTTCAAAAACTTTTATCTATCTGCAAAAACCCGTTTTATTGGCTTAGAATAAGGCTCAAAAAAAATTTTGCTTATAAAAAAAATTTATTGCAGGAAAAATTTTATTAGATTATAAATTTAGACATCGAGCATGAGAGACGACGTTAAATTTGATTTTGGTTTTTTTTTTTAGACGCTAGATATCTTTTAGGTTTGCTTTGAACACGTCGTCTCTAGCTTGCTTAGAAGATGCTTCAAGGGGGCCACAAACTCCCGTCACCTTCACGCTAAAAAAAAAAGAGGTTCTCTTTTTTTAGTTTGGCGCAAAACATAGTAAGAATGCCCACAAAAGTCTTGTGGCGCATAGACAGTGAGTGCGAAAGTAATAACCAATTGATTGTTTTTTATTAGAGAAGAGCTCATGAAATAATCGCGCATCATCGGCTCATTATTTCCCTTTAGCTCAACACAATATGCTTTAAGCATATTTATCATTCACCAAAATCAAGGTTGACTGGTGGATACGGGGAGATTCTACCCTAATTATGATTATGTACTGACTATACCAGTCAACATTTTCACGATACACACTAGGAAATTCTTGTTCTTTTCTATCGAGGAGAAATCCGTATGAATAAGTTACTAGAGAATGGCGGCATTTGGTCGTCGTTGTACAGACTCATAAAGAACTCAAGACTCTTAACAATCCTGGATATAGTGATGACTCTCATCATTTTATCGATTGTCATACTTTGCTTCGTCACTCTCGCCGTGGCCGAGGATCTGGTATACGATCCGCTGACCACAGTGTTCACGGACATCCCGGATGACATACAGGGGAGACAGAGGTTTTACCCGACCACTAGCCCCAGCAACAACACGGTGAAAGTTGGCTATGACATCACCGCCTACATCCTGGGTGGCCTCATTGAAACCGAAGAGGCGTCAAAGCTTATCGAAAGCAGCCACAACACCTTATGGATTGGGACCGATGACAAGCACAAACCCATAAACGTGAGCCAGGGCATAACCGGCGGTGACGCGGGGATAAGATTCGCGCCCGAGCCGGGATCCGTGGTGAAGGCGGAATACAACAAGCTCTATATCACCAACGTGATCGGGGCGGGGCTCTCGGGTGGGAGCGCGGTCATCTTCAATTCCATTGGATCAGTCGCCTACGCCAACCATAATGAAGTGACTATCGTAAATTCAAGCTTCAACGTGCACTCGGCTAAGTACTTCATGACCGCAGGACTCGCGAGAATCTTCTATAACCCCTGGGGCGACTCTCTGGATGCCAACGGCAATGGAATCGCCAACTACAACAGCATGACCTTTATCAACAGCTGGGCCAAGTACGTCTGGGCCGCGGCCGTGACCTACGCCAGCGACACCAGCGGCGACCACGTCCAGGATGTGGAGGCGAACTACAACACCCTCTACATAAAAGATAGCGGGCCTCATTCCCAAAACCCCTATGTGGAAGCCGCCCACGAGATAGGGGACGTGGCCGCTGTCTATGTGGAAAAATGCTTCATGGGAGACCTGAAGGCGGGTAACAACACGGTCATCCTGGAGGGCAACACCAGGGTGTCCAATGTTTACGGAACCTGGTACCAGTACTCCTGGTTGGACAACTCCCCCCGCTCCAAGATAGAGGTCTTTTTGGGAAACACCTTGAACGTTGTCCTTCCCAAGGAAGGCGGCATAGAGGTCTTAGGGGACGTGGGGAACTTCCAGTACTTCAACTTCCTCTTCAAAAACAACTCCAAGGACGGAACCGTGGGCTTAGTGGCGGGCAATCAGATCTACCTAACCGACGATCTACCCATGTCCTACCCGGTGGAAGACCCGGAGGCCGCTGTGGCGGAAGCTGTTGCCAATCTGGAGGTGGCGGCCGAAAACCAAGTGAGCCGGAAGGTGAGTATTGGCCGCATAGACCTCACCTACGGAAAGAGCCTTCCCGCTGACGGAACCACCTTTGAGCTCCTAAGCGCCGCCGGAGGCATAATCGCCGGGGATTTCGACCAAAAGACGGCTAAAGGCTCCATGGGGCCCTTCATAGAGCTAAACTATGACCTGATCCTAAGCTCCAACAGCCTCATGGCCATCCTCAGGCAGAGCCGCCCCTACTCCCAGCTGGAGGATCCTGTCTCCGCCGAGAACGGATCGCTCGCCTTCATAGGGCAAGGCTCTGATCTGGTGGCGAGCAAGTTCTTCGACAAGGGAGTGAGCTTCGACTCAGATGGTAGCGGCATCAACCTCCCCTCCCCCACCTGCCCCAACCCGGCCTTCGCCATCTCCTACGGCAAGAGCTCCTATGACAACGGGGGCGAGTTTGAACTCACGGGCTACAACGCCGTCTTAGGCATAAGTTGCCAGATGCAGGCCTCCTTTGGGAGCGTGGGTTTCGGGGTATTCGCTGAAGGCGGCAAGGCCGATTACGACACCCACCACAGCTTCACCGACATGCCCGCCATAGACGGGGGTGGTGGCATTGACTACATAGGCGGCGGGGTAAGCGGAAGGCTAGACTTCAACCCGGGATCTTACGGCAGGTTCTACCTGCAGCTGGGTGGAAGGTATGGAACCGTTGACCTTGACTACAGAAGCCTCGGCTTTGAGCCCTTGGAAGGAGGCCCGCTCAGCTACGAGAGCCGCAACTCCTACAAAGGCGCCTTTTTTGGGAGCGGCTATCTCTTCAACATAAGAAAGAACGCCCTCATGAACACTTTCCTAAACTACCGGTGGACCAGAATCGGATCCGATCACGTGCTCACAAACGTTGGAGAGACCATTGATTTCGATAAGAGCGACTCCCAGGTGTTAAACCTAGGGGCGCGCCTCACCGGTAAGGTCAACGATTCAGTTAATGCCTATGTAGGCATGAGCCTCTTTTACGAGTTCGACGGCGAGACCCAGGCCCGCACCTACGAGAGGCCTATCGCCCAGGTGTCGGTCAAAGGCGCCACCGGCGGAATCGAGCTGGGCATGAACTACAGGAAGAGCGCTGAAAGCCCTTTCGCGGTAGGCCTCTCCTTCCAGGGTTACTCAGGAAGAAGAAGAGGCGTGGAGGGCACAGCCCAACTGAGCTACAATTTCTAGCAAATGGCCACGAAAAGCGATTAGAAGCTACTTGAGAGTGCTTTTCGTATATATTTCTTATTCCTATACTTTATTTTATTTTTCTATCCTATTTTCTATCCAAGGTGCCCAATTATTTGGGCACCTTACACCAAAGCAAGTCTTAGAGTAAAATCTAAAACGAGCTCCTAGCTAACGATAATAATTTGTGCGCGAAATTTCATGCGCCTTACTAACAATGATATGTGGAGGTTTTACAATGACAAACGACAGCCCCAAAAAGAAGAACACCAAAAAAGGCCACAATGAGTCCGCGAAAGGAAAAGACAGCAAAGATAAGAAGGTTTTAGACAAGGAGGCATTAGACAAGGCGGCATTAGACAAGGAGGCATTAGACAAGGAGGCATTAGACAAGGAGGCATTAGATGAGGAAGTAGTTCACGAGGAGGAAGCTCACGAGGAGGAAGTTCAGGAGGAGGAAGTTCAGGAGGAAGAAGTTGACGAGGAGGAGGTTGACGAGGAGGAAGTTGACGAGAGTGTCAGGCAAGCGCAATATGATATTGCCATGTTGTGCTACGATCCCAAGTATAACAACCCGGACAAACTCCTTGCCTCCTTGAAGATCACCGACGATGGGCGCCCGTATTCCAATATGGTAGTTGAAAAATACGAGCCTGATATCAAACTCAACGAAAAAATGCAAAAAAGACCCTATCTCTGCATGCGTTTTTGGCCAAAGGACAACAAAGCCGAAGACGTGTTGAACCTCGCCATAGTAGCATTTGAAGAGACCGCTGGCCCGGAAATCGAAGAGGAACATGTCTCTTACATAAATGCCATTTACAATAGATACTTCGTGGGCGAGACAAAATTGAGGGTCCATTTCACAGTGATATTTGGGCCGAACGTAGAGCCGTTCTAGTAGCTCTGGGAGGGAGGGGCCTCTGAATCCACAATGAAGCTAAATGCCCTTGAATGTTAGCTAAGTTAGGGTGCCTCTCTTGGAGAAAATTCCTTAGCTTTCGAGATTGGTAATCTAAAATGCCCAAATTTTGACTACAAAATTTGGGCATTTTTTTGCCAAAATCCATTAAGCCCACTGTAGCCCCTTATAGCCCCTTTAGTGGAGATACCAATAATCCAAGCTTTACCGCGTAATCTTGTGATTTGGGCCTGTGAGTATAGCCATTTTTTCCATTGCCTCTTGAAGCGTCACCTAATGCATGCTATATTCCATAAATTGTCAAGGGCGGAATTAATCTGGTCTTTTTTAAGAATTTCCGCGTATATAAAGAATATCTATTGACAAAGTAGCAATTATAATATAAACATAACCCTTACTATACTTGGTATAGACATAATAAAAGTATATAATTGAGCTAAATCATGAAATATCCAAAGATCAAAGTT
>JAITJT010000288.1 GCA_031278795.1 Deltaproteobacteria bacterium
CTTTTTAGTTTTTTTTGTTTTTTGTGTGTATTTTTTTTTGAAGCTAACAGCATCTAAAATGGATTGTTGTCCTCATGCCCTAATCCTCAAGCGCGTTTTCTCCAAGCAATTAATTCCAAGTACATTGACTCTTAGCTCATTAGATATCAAGCCCTGTAATGATAATCAAAGTTGAAGTCCTTCCATGCCGCGCTGAATGGAGCTCATAAACCACTCTTGAATTTTTACCTTAGAGCGAGCGTTCTAGATAAATTCATGGGCTTTTAACACGGCTTTCGCTCTCGCCCTGTATGAGATGGTTTTTGCTAAGCGTGGGCTTAAGGCGCTATTGAGGGCTATTAGCCCTTAGTAATTAATATCCCCGGAAAAGATCCCAAATATGGTGGTCTTCCCGGGGTTTTTTTGTGCTGTGATTTAGATGGTGTAGGCGCGCACGCGCACCTTGCGCGCGCACGCGCTTGGGGCGCGCTCCTTGCGATTAGCTTTCCCCTGGGATTCAAGCTAGGGAGAATACAGCGGGCGTGAGCCTTACTCCAGCTCTTTTTCTATCTCGTTAACGGTTTGGGTTATGTGCTCAGCCGTGGTCTTAAGGCCCAGGAAGGTCTCCTTCACCGAGTGGGCGCTCTCCACGCCGTCGTCCACGCTGGCTTGGGTCTTTTCTATCATACGCCTGGACTCGTTGACGGCTGAGGCGGATCTGCCGGCCAGGTTACGTACCTCGTCAGCCACCACCGCGAAGCCGGCTCCGGCTTCGCCCGCTCTCGCGGCTTCCACGGCGGCGTTTAGGGCCAGGATGTTGGTCTGGAAAGAGATGTCCTCAATGCTTTTGAGGACGTCCCCTATCTTGGCGGAGAGGTTCTTGATGTTGTCCATGCCCTCGCTCATGTTGTTGATGGTGGCCTCGGCGGCTGAGACCGAGTCGGATATGGAGTTTCCAATGGAGACTATGTTCCGGAGGTGGTTGCGGCCGCTCTCGGTGCGCTCCAGTAAGAAGTGGTGGCAGTTCTCGGCCAAGTTGCAGCCGAAGTGGATGGCCATGATCATCTTCTCGCAGGAGTTGTAGCCGCAGCTGGGGCAGTTGTAGTACTTATCCTCCGAGTCCTTGCCAATGGACCTGGCGATTACCAGGCGCTCATCCGGGGTGAGGGTGGCGGGCTTGAAGTTTCTGGAGTGGTCGGTGTAGCCCCGGGTGTAGAGCCCGGCCTTCCAATACTTGGCCACCACGTCGTTTACCAGCTCATCGGTTTTGTCGGTGCGGCTAAAGAGCCTCTTGGCCTTGCTCTGCTTCTGGTAGTATTCCCTCAGCCTCTTACTCCTCTCTTTCACCAGGTAGTCCAGCTCGTCCATGGAGCGGTCTTCCCTGTCAGGGACCCCGGTGCCTCCGTTGCAGCCGCACTCGCAGTTGAGGGCGTCAATTAGAAGGGGTGTGTGCTCAGCCTCGTAAGAGTCCCAGAGCTGCTCCAGATAGGGGTAGATGACTTCCACTCCCTCTATCTTACGGGTGTCGTCACTGATGTTGGGGATGTAGCGCTCCGCGGTCTTGAGGAGGCCTCCGGGCATGGAGAATAGCACCGCTCTTTCGGCCTGGGGATCCGGGAAGTACTGCTCCGGATACTGGGAGAGGTCTATGTTGTTTTGGTCTATGTACTTCTTGAGGCTCTTGTAGGTGACGTTGTAGTCTCCGTAACCGGTCTCGTCGAACTCCCTACGCTTGGCGTAGCAGGGCGACATGACCGCGATCTTGCAGTTGTTGTACTCGGGCATGAAGCTTCTGATCATCTTCATGCTGTGGAGCATGGGGCTGTCAGCCTTGGCTAGGAGCTTAAGGAGGTTGGGCTGGTATATCTCGCAGAAGGTCACTATGGCCGGACAGGGCTGGGCCAGAACCGTCCTGGGCTGGAGGATCCTTATCTGCTCCACGTAGCTCTTAACCGTGAGCTCCGCCCCGAAGCTTACGTCGAAGACGGCCTTTATGCCTATGCTCGTGAGCCAGCCGTTGAAGTTGAGGTAGAGCCCAGGGAAGGTGGCGGCGACCGCTGGCGCCACGATGGCGATCATGGGCGTACCCGCGCGCAAGTCCCTCATGAAGGCGTCGAAGTCATCCACACCCACCCTGGCCCCGTGCTGGCAGGCCTCCAGGCAAGCGCCGCAGCCTATGCAGAGGTCGTGAACCACCTTAATCTTTTTGTCGGGTGTGGCGTTGTTGGCGAACTTCACGGGACAGGCCGCTATGCAGCGCTGACAGTTGCAGCAGTTCTCTTCGATAGTTGTGATTACTGGTGTTAAATGGGCCATTTTTTTAGCCTTTTTTCACAATACTTTGTTTTTGGGGATTTTACCCGGGGTTTACGGGTGGGGGGGCTGCGGGAACTATCCAGTTATATGGTAATCGCCAAGGTATAAATTGGCGAATTCTAGAGGCTTATACAAAATAAAATGTTTTTGGCAAAATCAAAACTTATAATATTGTACCACAAAACTAAGACGAAAAAACGTCAAATGGTCGTGAATGATCACTCTTTTCCCCATTTCTCCCGGTCAGGGCTTTGGGGATAAATTGACGGAAAAAATTTTTCCCATTATTCAGTTGTGCAAGAATTTAGAGAGGAAAAGCGATAAGGTAAGAAAACGCTAAATACGCCATAAAACCAGTTATAAGCAGCTTCCAGAGCAGCTTAGCGGGCATTTTTGCCCATATACCCGGATCCATTACCCTAGCCACCCAAAGCCTTCCGGACCCCTTTCAGAGTATTATCTCCCCCCATTTTGAAGTTTTGTAGAGGCCATTTTGGCCCTTTGGAGGGCCTTTTTGAATTTTCAGGGGCTGTTTTTGAAGTATCAGCCAATTATTAGGCAAAATTAGGCAGGTTTTGAGAGAAAGCGTTATGAGGTCTAGAAAAGTAGAAAAAATTTCTCAACAAAAACGTAATTTTTGGATCAAAATTAGAATTTGGGGTTAATTTGCCCTAAAATGACCTGCCTGAAGGCCTGTTTCTTGAGCCTAATTGCCACCTTTTAGAGCTCATCATAGGCCTTTTTTAGGGAATCTTTGGAGATTTTACATAATATTCTCTGATTTTGAGGAATCGTTAAAAATTTTAGCCCTATCTTTGGATTTTTCCTAAGATCCTATTTTTAGCCCCATGAAACTGGGATTGAGTCTCAAAAACGAGGCTTGTGAGCCAAATACGCTAGCTTGCGAGGCCTTTAGGAGGCCCAAGTGAAGCCCAAGTGAGGCCCTAGTGAAGCCCAAATGAGGCCCATGTGAGGTCCTTGGAGCTGGGGCAAATAATATCGCTTAGCGCTTTTTACAGCGCTAAAGGCTAGTTTTGAGTCAAACTAAACAGAGAAGGTCTAAGAGAGAAATTGAGAGGGAAAGAGGAAAACCCAGGGGTTTAATGCGGATGGGCGGAAGAAGGGTGGGAGAGACCATAGATCTCAAGAGCAATTTTTTGACTAAGCAGGGGGATTTAGGCGTAGATTAAAAAACCCACAAGGTCCTTTTCAAAGGTCTTGATCTCATCTTCGAAGCTAAGTGCCAGGTCCATAGCGCTAACGCCGTTACTTAAGGAGTCGAAGATGCTGTTGCGGCCCAAGATGAGATCGATTGGGCGGCGCTCGTAGTCGTACTCATAGGGGGGCTCCTTTAGGGCAAAGTCCTCCCTATGGTGTCTCAAGACGATCTGGAGGATGCTAAGAGCCGTGAGGTAGGGCTTGAAGCCCCTCCCTGTGGGGTGGATCTCCACCCCCGGGCAGGGCATTCCGCACCACTTGTGGAAACAGGGTTGAAAAGAGACCTCCCTAAATATTACGTCCGGAAGATTTAGCTGGTCCAAGGCCTTTTTTAAGGCCTTCGAGTCTATGAAGGGCGCCCCCACCAGGTGGAAGGGCCTGGTGGTGCCCCTCCCCTCCGAGAGGTTGGTGCCCTCGAATATCACTGTTCCAGGATAGATGTGGGCGCACTCCGGGGTGGGGAGGTTGGGGGAGGGCATGACCCAGGGGAGATTAGAGTCCTGGAAGTAGTCACCTCGACTCCAGTTCTTGGCCGGGATTATGGTGAGCTTGACCGGGTCCCTTAAATCATGGTTCATGAAGAGGGCGAGCTCTCCTAGGCTTAAGCCGTGGCGCATGGGTATGGGGGTGAGTCCCACAAAGGAGACGCAGTCCTCATCCAGGAGGTTTCCCTCTCTTTCCAAACCCCCTATGGGATTGGGGCGGTCCAGGATAACAATCTCAATACCCCTTTGAGAGGCGCTTTCCATGAGAAGCCTCAAGGTGTGGGCGAAGGTGTAGACCCGGCAGCCCACATCCGGCAGATCCACCAAGACCGCGTCCAAGCCCTCCAGCATGTAGTCCAGAGGGACCCTCACGTCACCATAGAGGGAGAAGACAGGTCTGCCATTTGGATCCAGGAAGTGGGGGGAGGGCACCATGTTGTCCTGCTTCTCCCCAAAGAGTCCGTGCTGTGGCCCGAATATGGCCACCAGCGCCCCAGGAAGGGTCTTGTCGATGACATCCACGGCGTGGGTGTAGTCCGGGTTTATGGATGCCTGGTTGCACAGGAGGCCCAGCCTCCTGTGCTTGTACTTAGCGTATCCCTCTTCCTGGAAAACGCATAGTCCAGGGATCACTTTGGGCATGTTATCGTAAGCTCCTCTCGTAGAGATAAGAAATTAAAATAAAAAAGATTCTTCAAGCTTAGAGCTTGAAAAAAAACGATATTTGTATCTTAGCTGCCTAATTTAGCTGCCTAATTTAGCTGTTTAGTTTAGCGGTTTAGCTTCGCTTTGAAAAGAAATGAAGCGCTTGATTGTTAGAAGTTTACCTGTGGCGTTAGTTAGAAGCGGAGCCGTTAATTAGAAGCTGTAGCGCAAATTAAATTCGCGAATAAAGAAAAGCATATTTGGTTTTATAAGTGTAGCGGTGGCGCTAATTAGATTCTGAAAAGAGAAAAGCACCTTTTTGCCGCTTAGAAATTTATCTGTCCCTCTCATTAGTGGTTATAAATAAGCTAAGACCCCAGAAAGCTAAATATTCATCACTTCTGGCAGTTTTGGCACCAGACCGTGGCCCGGCCGCAGACAGTTACCTTGGAAAATCCCCTTCCGCAGTGGGGACAGGGCTTTCCAGCCTTGCCGTAGGCCAGGTGTTTGTCCTGGAAGCTGCCCGGGCCCTTGGGTGACATGTAGTCCTTGATCGTGGAACCCCGGTGGGTGATGGCGGAGTTGAGGATATCTATTATGCTATCACTAAGGAGCTTACACTCCTTAGCTGTTAGGCTATAAGCCATCCTAGTGGGTGCAATACGCGCCTTAAAGAGGGATTCCGTGGCGTAGATGTTTCCCAGGCCGCTTATGAGGTTTTGATCCATGAGCATGGCCTTTACGGTCTTGGAGTGAGCCCCCATTATATCTTGAAGCAGCTTGGGTGTGATCTCTAGTGCGTCCACCCCGGGTGAGCGCTCTTTGAGGAATTGTTTGAGGGTTAGGGAATCTAGAAAGAAGAGCCTCCCGAATTTCCTGGTATCACGGTAGAAGAGCCCGTTGGGGCTGGTATCAAGCTTAATGGCCAGGCGCGTGTGCTTGGGGAAGGCGGACTCTTTGGGGGAATTTGGATAATCCCCCATGAGGAACTGCCCGGTCATCCTCAAGGAGGCGATGATGGAAAGATTTCCCTGGAGATGGAAGTGGATCATCTTTCCTAGGCGAGTCACCTCTTTAATGCTCTTTCCCAAAAGCCTCTCTAGGGGTATTGAGCTTGGGTCCACTATGGGGGGAAAGAGGGGAAGGATAGAGAGGATCTTAGCGCCCTTTATTAGGGAGTCTAGATCGCTGGCTATGGTCTGGGCCTCGGGAAGCTCAGGCATAGAAGTCTCTTAGGGCCTTCTTGAGGGTATCTATCTCATTTTGAGGCCTCACCGCGAAGCGCAGATAGCCCCTTCCTAAGCCTTTGAAGTTGGAGGCGTCTCTTATGAGGATTCCCCTTTGGGAGAGGAAGCTCACCAGGGGAAGGGTTTCTCCACTCTGGAGCTTCATGAGCACAAAGTTGCAATCCGAGTGTATTAGCCTTCCGTAGGGAGAAAGCACGTGGCTAAGTGACTCCCTTAGGGTCTTGGTCACCTCCGGGGTCTTTTTGAGGTAGTCCCTGAGGCCCAGGGAGTAAATACCCGCCTCCAAGGCCATGAAGTTGATGGGCCAGGGCTCCATGAGGCCCTTGAAGGTCGTGACTAGCTCAGGGTTCGCGGCTAGGTAGGCCAGCCTTAACCCTGGTATGGCGAATACCTTGGTGAGAGATCTAAGAACCACCAGGCTAGGGTGCGTAAGCACCCTAGCCTGGAGTGATGGTCTATCGGTGAAGTTTATGAAGGCCTCATCTATGATGAGGGGAACCTTTGCCTCATAGGCGTATGTGAGCAGTCGTTCCAAAGATTCAGTTGGCACCAAACGCCCGGTGGGATTGGCCGGGTTAGCCACAAATATTGCGTCTGGCTTGAAGCTAGCCACATCATCTACTACCCAGTCCCTCAGCTCAAAGCCCTCCTCCTCGCGCATGAAGATGTAATTGGGCGTCAAATCAGCGGCCATTAGGCTCTCGCCATACTCAGCGAAGGCTGGAGCCAATATAAGAGGCCTTTTAGGGGAGAGGAAGCGGGAGAGCATCCTTATCTGCGGGGTGGAGCCAGCCCCAGGAAAGATGGAGTCCTCCGGAAGATCCGAGTAGGAGGAGATGGCTTTCACCAAGGAGGACGCGTCTACGTCCGGGTAGTGGAGGGTGGCCTTGAACTGGGAGAAGAGGTGCTCTTTCAAGCCCGGCGGCTGGCCCAGGGGATTGATATTGGCTGAGAAGTCCAATATGTCTTCCCAGGCTATCTTTAGCTCTCTTGCGGCCTCAAATATCCGGCCGCCATGTGTATGCTTGTTCAAAATGATGTCCTGGTTGGAGTTTATTAGATGGTCTTCGCTTATGGCTTAAGATTTCAGCTTTTTGAGGATTTAGCTTCTATCTTGGATTTTTTTCTTTTTTTAAGAGCTAGCGCCACCCGGGGGAGGGTGGCGCTTTAAGCTTTTTAGGTGTGGGGCTAGATTAACCCCAGAGGATGTTGGAGCTCCCAAAGATAGCCAAGGCAATGCTTTCCATGACGATTGCCAGGATTAGGATGAGGATGGTTCCCACCCTCACCATGTCCTCGCAGGCCTTCACGTCTCCGTAGGTGGACTCCCTTCCACCGTCGTTTAGTTTGGGTTTGGGATACACCACGCCCTGGTAGGAATAGGTTCCTCCCAAGAATATGCCCAAGGCACCGGCCATGGCCGCCTCGGTCTGGCCTGAGTTGGGGCTGGAGTGGTGGCTGCCTTCCCTCCGCCACAGGGAATAGGAATTTTTGTAGTCGCGTCCCAGGATCTTGGCGGCCAACACTAGAATCAGGGCAGCCAGCCTGGAGGGTATGAAGTTGAGGACGTCGTCCGCCCTGGCGGAGATTCTTCCTAGGTAGAGGAACTTCTCGTTTTGGTAGCCCACCATGCTGTCTAGGGTGTTGGTGGCCTTGTAGATCCAGGCCAGAACCGGTCCGCCCAGGCCAAGGTAGAAAAGAGGCGCGACCAAGCCGTCCGAGAAGTTCTCCGAGAGGGTCTCGATCTCAGCTCTACGTATAGCCTGGGTGTCCAGGGGCAAGGTATCTCTTCCCACTATCCAGGAGAGTCTAGCTCTGGCTCCGTCTATGTCGTCAGCCGCCAGGCGCTCCTCCACCTTGGCCGTGTGGTTGAGGAGATCCCTAAGGCAGATGGACGCGAAGACCAGGTACACGGCCACCACCAAATAGAGAACCAGGGAGAGGGACTTGGTGTAGTGGAGGGCCAGGATGACCACCAGGGCGCTTAGTCCCACCACCAGGATGTACATGAGCCCACCAGCTATTATGAAGAAGACAGGGGTCTCTTTTTTAATGCGGGCGAGGGTCTTCCGGATGAGGGCTTCCAGGAGGTCGATGGCCTTTCCGATATAGCGCACCGGATGGGGCCAGGTCTGGGGATCCCCAATGAGAGAGTCCAGGATGTATGCGATTACTGTGATTAAGGGAGGCATCAGGGTCGCGCTTTTGGAGGAGTTAGGGAGGCTAAGCCAGCTTTGAGGGAAAAGATCGCTAAATGTTTAGGTGAATTTTGTCTTTACGGCGGGGCACAGGCGGAAAAGCCTTAAAGACGGCATCTTTTATAGCACAGAGGCGCACTTAAAACAATGATGGGCAAAGGGAGCGCAGTCTGAGTCCCTGGTAAGTACTTGGGCTTTCAGGCTAAAAAGAGAGGGGAAGCTTAAGCTAAGCCGCTAGAGGCAAGGCCGCTGGCTAAGGGAAGAGTGCCTAAGGTAGAGAAGGGAAGGGAGAAGGGGGGAAGGAAGAGGCGCTAGGAAGAGGGAGGAAGGCAGGGGAGACGAGGCTAGAGGGCTCATGAATGGGAGCCTAGATAGCTTTTTTTTAAGGCTGTTTATTGTTTTGGATATATGTAGTGGTTTGGTGGGGGCGTAGGTGGTGGATATAGGTGCTGGAGTGAGGGCTACTTGTGGGGTCAGGGGGCTGGGCGTGGATCTGGGGGCCTGGATTTAAGTGCATGGAGCTGGGGGCAGAGATACGCGGGCATGGAGCAGAGGGCAGAGATGCGCGGGTATGGAGTTGAGGGCGGAGAGCGGGGAGTATAGACTCTTTTGTATAGCTCAATAGTGTTTTGGAAAAAAAAGCTATCTGTCTTGG
>JAITJT010000301.1 GCA_031278795.1 Deltaproteobacteria bacterium
AGAAATCTTTAGTGTCCAAGTTTTAGATACTAAATCAAGAGGGATATTTGATTACACTTACACTGATATTCCTAAACTTGTCAAATATAGAGACTTTATTAAAAAATCTATTGAGGGTAAATATTTAGAAAATATCGACTTGTTTAGATCAAAACTAGGTGAAGCATTAAATATTTCTACCCAAATATACAATTTGGGAAAAGAAATACTTTCCTTTTTTGAAGATAATCACAAACAAAATAACACTCCTTTTATCAACTTCTTGAAGGATAAAACAAAACACCTTCTTGTTAAGGAGAACAATGCTCTTGAGCCAAGCTCCCCACTGATGACTTTCTTGAAATCAACCACAACCGAATCTCCAAAATTAAAGCAGCTCAGTGATGATATATCTAATCTCATAGACAACAAAAAAGTTTTCCAGAAGATGAAATTAAAAAATCAATTTATGATTATAAATGATTTCGTAAAATATAAATTAGATATTCCAACATATGTCGATTACTACAGCGCAAGGATAGATACGATAGATCATGGACTAAAACCATTTGTTGATGCTTTGGATAATGGTTCCATAATACCCGAGAAGCTCAAAGAAAACTTTAAATTTAACTATTTGCACAAATTATTACTCGCTTCTTTTGACACCAAAGACAGCATTAACGAATTTAGAACTGAAGCGCGAAAAATAGACATAAAAAAACTTCAAGAAACAGATCAGAAAATCAGATCTAACACCGTGGATAAAATTAAATATGAACTCAAAGACAATTATAAGTTTAGAGGCATACAACCAGGAGAGATAGATTTCTTAAATAAGGAACTAGCTAATAAACGACATAAATCCATTAGACACATTCTCTCCAAAGCTCAAAATTTAACCTCAAAACTAGCTCCTTGCTTTCTCATGAGTCCTCTGTCCATCGCGCAATATCTCCCCATTGATTTTCCCAAGTTTGACCTTGTAATATTTGACGAGGCATCCCAGATACCTGTTTCTGACGCCATAGGCGCCATAGCGCGTGGAAAGGCCGCCATTGTTGTAGGAGATCCCCGTCAGCTGCCACCTACAACTTTTTTCAAGAAAAATTTTAACGAAGATGACTTCGATGAAAATGATCAGCAAACATTGGAGAGCATTCTCGATGAATGCAACGCAATCAGTACCATAGAAAATCACAAACTACTCTGGCATTATCGGAGCCGCTCTGAAAGCCTTATCAGCTTCTCTAATCAAAAATATTATGACTCAAAGCTTGTAACCTTTCCTGCCCCATACTCTTCCGACATGTATGTGTCCTTTCACTATGTCGAAAACGGGGTCTATGATAGAAAGAAATCAAGCGTTAGCACGGCAAGCACCAACTTAATCGAAGCCAAAGCTATAATTGATGATGTTCTAAAAACATTGAAGAGCGACTGGTTTACGGAAAATAACTATTCTCTGGGTATTGTCACCTTCAACCAGAAACAGATGGTTTTAATCCAGGATCTCCTGGACAACGAAAGACAAAAAGATCCCTCTCTTGACGCTTTTTTCAGCGAATCGCTAGAAGAGCCAGTGCTTATTAAAAACATTGAAAATATCCAGGGTGACGAGAGAGACATTATTTATTTTTCTATCTGTTACGGCTATGATACTGAGGGAAAAATATCCATGAATTTTGGTCCTATTAATCAAATAGGTGGTGAAAGGCGCTTAAACGTTGCCATCACCAGGGCCAGGAGGAGGATTAAAGTTTTCTCTTCATTTTTACCAACGGCCTTGAAGGCCAAAACCACCACCTCCAGAGGCCTTAACGATCTTATAGCCTTCCTGGAGTACGCTAAAGGTACTTACACCGTCGAGGCAACATCTTCTCAGGATTCAACCACTCCGGAAGAAGACATCAGCGAAAATTTGTATGGTTTCCATCAGGATCATGATTTATTATTTTCTCTCTATGTAGCGAGCGAGCTTGAGAAAAAAGGCTGGAAAGTCAACCGCAACATAGGTGTCTCTGATTTTCGTATCGATCTTGGCGTTCTTAATCCTGATGATAGCGATAATTACTTTGTGGGAATCGAGTGCGACGGAAAATCCTACAGAATGTCAAAAACCGCCCTGGATCGCGACTATCTCCGCCAAAGAACCTTGGAGGGCCTTGGATGGTCCATAATCCATATCTGGTCTTTGGACTGGTACAGAAACAAAGAGCAAGCGTTAAATAATCTTCACGCGCAACTACAACAGCTCTGGGATGAGAAGAAGAACACAAAAATCATAAATCCGCTTAAACCAGAGCCCGATTCAATTGTAGAGCCAACAGATATAAGCGATCAAGAAGCCCCTGATTCAGACGATTCTGAAATTGATGCCAACGAACCTGGGGAAGACGGAGATGATATACTTGAACTAGAGAGCCCTGAATCAGTATCTTATCCATACCAAAGCCCTAATCCGCTGATAAGCATGCAGTTTCCCAGGAAAATATCCAAGGATTATATTTCAAATTTGGATCTCACGCCACTCCACGTTGAATCTATACATGAAATGTTATCAGATCAATCACCTGTGAATAAATATGATTTTCTCGATGGTGTCAGGAACTTACTTGGCATTAACAGGTTGTCAGCAACGGAGAGGAATAATATACTTACCCTTACCAAAGACCTGTATTTTAGTATGGTTGAAAAAGATCCGGACCATCCCCAGGCCGAGCCCAAACTCTTTTTTTCTAACACCCACCCTCTCACTGAACCTATCAGCGGGGATTTGCTGAACCGACTCAGCAGCATGAACATTGACAATGTCCCTCTCCTTTCTCTAATAAACTTAGCCTCTGAATCTGACTCTCTTTCCCCAGAAGAGCTTCAACAATACGTCGCCGATAAATTGGAGCGCTCACTCCCCGCACCCAATATCAAAAAACGCGTGAGCCTCGCTGTCAATCTGTACTTGGAAAACCAAAACGCAGAATTAAATAGCTGAAAAGTTCTTTAGTTTTTTCCTCTATAATCCCCCAGTTTTTTCCACCTCTCTTATTTCGCGTTTCCTATCCCTCACCCTTTCATTTTTGCGCACCCATATAACTTTTATATCATTTCCAATATTTTTGAGAGTAAAAGGCTTATTGATATATGTTGTTTTTTCTTTAAAAATGTGATATAAATCAAAAATTGCTTTAAATCACTAAATTTTCGATTTTTACTCTATCTTTTTTTTAAGCTATTGAAATTGGCTCCGATTTTCCATAAAATAATAGTTTCTGTTGTTTTCCGGAACAATTGGCCCCCTTATTAGGCCCTACTGTCCCCGGTCTCCAATTCTTTCAAACTGGAGCTGAACATGAGCAATGTTCCCGATGATGTGGTCGAGCTTTTTCGCAAAAGAACCCGCTCACCCCTGCGGCCCAGGTCTAGTGACCTGATTCAGGCCATTTTCCCTCAATTCCGCCAGTCCACGCCCAATGACGGCGCCCTCATCCTAGGCGAGGTTGAGCAGTGGGGTCGAGACATCTTTATCATAGCCCAGCAGAAACCCAAGCCAGAAAATCTCCGAACCAAAGAGGATCTAGCGAAGCTCAACCACGGCATGCTCACGGCCGCGGATCACAGCGCCATACACCGCTACCTCCAGTCAGCGGCCAAGGCCAGGGCCAGCGGCAGGCCCGTCTCCATCGTCACCCTCATCGACACCTACGGGGCCGACATATCCATGGAGTCAGCCAAGGACTTCCAGGCCTTTTTTATTGCCCACCTCATCAGGGACTTTCTCACCATACCCATACCCACGGTCTCGGTCATAATAGGGGAAGGCGGAAGCGGTGGCGCATTGGCCATCCAGATGACCGACTGTAGGGCCCAGTTCGACGACGCCCTCTACGCCACTGCCCCTCCCGAGTCCCTGGCCGCCATCATCTTCCGGGACGCAACCAAGGTAAGGGAGGCCCTCATTATCTCCAAACCCACGGCCCCTGAGCTCAAGGACCTGGACATCATTGACGACGTGCTCCCCTGCCCCAAGCTGGTAACCGACGTGGCTGGCTACGCCAAGGTCTTGGGAAACTACCTGGAGCGCACGGTAAAGGATCTGGCCAGGCGCAAGGTCTCCACCCTCATAAATATAAGGAGATCGAGAGCCCGGGCCTTTGGGGTCTACGTGCAGGAAACGGTTCAGAGGACCAGCGCTTGGTCTTCCATCTTCAGGTTGACCCCTCTTAAAAAAAAAGTGTTCAAGGCTCCGCCCGACCTCAAGATTATAAATATCGACAACCAAGGCGCCATCCACTCCGGGGTGGACTGGGGTATGGAGGGGCCGGTTGACAACAAGGACGATTACGTCAAATGCGGGGACATGTCGCTCAAAGACAGCGGCGAGGAGATGGGCTGCGGTGCCCTCATCCCCCTTTCCCAGTTCGTGGCCAACCACTACGTCTGCCCCGAGTGCGGCCGCAGCCGCATCATGGGCGCCCACGGCTGGATAAACTGCCTCTCGGATCAGGAAAGCTTTAGGGAGATGAACCGGGACATGACCGTCTATCACCTCCTTCACCCCAACCTCCTCACGGAGGACTACAAAAACTTCATCAAGAAGCAGGATCAGAAAAGCTCGTTCCATGAGGCCCTGGTGACCGGCGAGGCCACCATCTACGGCCAGCCCGTGGCCCTGGCCATCTGTGAGTTCTATTACGCCGGAGGCACCATGGGGGTGGTTTTCGGGGAGAAGTTCCACCGCATCATAGAGTACGCCATCTCCAAGAAGCTTCCCCTGGTGAGCCTCTGCTGCTCAGGCGGGGCGAGGGTCTTGGAAGGCACCCCGGCCCTCATGCAGATGACCAAGAGCATAAACAGCGTGACCCGCCTCAAGCGCTACGGACTGCCCTTCATCTCCGTCCTGGGCGACCCCTCCACCGGAGGCGCCATCGCCAGCTACGCGGCCCTGGGGGACGTCATCCTGGCTGAGCCCCAGGCCCTGGTCATTTTCACCGGCCCCAGGGTAATGGAAGCCAGGGGCTTTCCCGTAAACGAGGACGACGTGAGGGCGGGAGCCCTCTCCAAGAACTCTTACCGCATCTACAACAACCTGGAGTTCTTTGGTAACGTCAGGGGCATAAACGAGATAGCCGAGAGAAAGAACCTCAAGGGAGTAATCTACAAGTACCTGGAGTTCTACCGCAGCAGCCAGCCGGCGTCCAACCGCTACTGGTGATATCTAGATGCCTAAATTGCATTAAGCTCTTTGGAACCGCGCCCAAAACTGGGCAACTGTATATTTTTGCTGAATTTTTTCCGCTTATATTTTCACAAAAGGGCATTGTAACTATTCGCAAAGAGCGATATAGCTTGCGTTTGTTAAAAAGTATATTTTTGTCGAGTGAGTTAAACTTGGGTTATTAGCTCTTGGTTATTAGCTCTTGGCTATTAGCTCTTGGCTATTAGCTCTTGGTTATTAGCTTTTGGTTATTAGCTCTTGGTTATTAGCTCTTAGTTAATACCTAGGATCCTTAAATTATTGATCCGTCTTTTGTTCTTTTCTTTTCTTTCCAACTGTATCTTCCAACTATATCTTCCAACCTTATCTTCCTGTCTTTCCTTCCAACTTTAGCCTTCTAACCCTTGTCTTTCAAGTGTTCTACATTTTTTCTATTTTGTAATTCATCTCTATTTTTCCCTTGGATTTTTTGAAGGCTTGTGTTAAGACATATGAGACAATAACACCTAATCACAAATATCTTTCTTTAATATTTTACGAAAGCTTTTAAACAAAAAGCTGGATTTTCAGGACACCTTTACTATGGATGAAGACAACGCCACCCAAATACTGGATCCCAACATCAAGCCCTCTGAGGTCATGGTCGAAAGACGCTTAAGACCCCACAGGCTCTCTGAGTTCACCGGGCAGCCAGAAATCATAGATCAGCTCTCAATATTCATAGCCGCCGCCAAAAAACGCGGCGAAAGCCTGGACCACACCCTCTTTTCCGGGCACCCGGGCCTGGGTAAGACCACTCTCGCCAACATTTTAGGCTTCGAGATGGGCGTGAGCGTAAAGACCACCTCCGGGCCGGTGATGGAAAGGCCGGGTGACTTGGCAGGCATACTCACCAACCTCGCGGACAGGGACATCTTGTTCATAGACGAGATCCACAGGCTCAGCCCCCCGGTGGAGGAGGTTCTCTACAGCGCCATGGAGGACTTCAAGCTAGACATTATGGTGGGGCAGAACGCCGGAGCCCGCTCCATTAGGCTGGACCTCCCCCACTTCACCCTGGTGGGCTCAACCACCCGCATAGGACTCCTAACCCCACCACTTAGGGATCGTTTTGGGATCCAGCTGAGGCTGGATTTTTACAAACCCGAGCACCTGGTGAAGATAATCATCCGGGCGGCTGAGGTCTCCAAGGCCAAGATCTCGGAAGACGGGGCCATAGAGATAGCCAAGCGCAGCCGGGGCACTCCCCGCATAGCGGGGAGGCTCCTGAGGCGGGTTAGGGATTACGCGGACATAAAGGCCGGAGGCGCAATCGACAAGGAATCAGCCGATAAGGCCCTCACTTTGCTGGGAATCGACAAAAGCGGCCTGAACCACATGGACCGCAGGCTCCTCAAGGCCATCTGCGAGCGCTACACCGGAGGCCCGGTGGGTCTGGAGACCCTGGCCACCACCCTAGGGGAGGAGCCGGACACCCTCATAGAGGTCTACGAGCCCTACCTCATCCAGGAGGGCTTCATCCAGAGGAGCCCCAGGGGCCGCCTGGCCACCATCAAGGCCTACCGCTACATAGGCCTAGCCCCTCCGGAGAAAAACAAGGGGCTCCTGGAGAGCATGGAGCTCATCAACGGCTCCGGCAAAAAGGAAAGGGACTAAAAAAGGCTTTTGATATTTACTTGGCCTGTTTCTTACTCCCGGCTGAAACGTTCATGAAATCCTGGAAATATTTCTCCAAGAGCTTGGACTCGTCTTGGTTGAAGCGCACCTTGTCCACGCAACTGGCGAATTGCTGGTCTATGACCTTGGAGGTGGGGTTCATGCGATCCTCAATGTTCAAGGTGAGTTTGTTCATGCCTAGGATCATCTCTTCTGCGTCTATCTTGTTTTCGTTCAAGTAGTCGTTCACCTTGGCCTGACCTTCCGGCTGGTTTCCCAAGTCCATTATGGCCACGAGATCCTTAAAGTTCTTATCCGTCAAAACCGGGTAATTGGCATCGCAGCCCATGGCCTGGGTCTGGGCCAGGGCCGGGCCCTGGCTCAGACACAGAACCAGGCCAATGGCCAACAAGAACACAGTTACGCGAAGGCAAGTATTTAGCTTAAAAAATGTCAAAATGTTTTTCATGATGAGCCTCTTTTGTTTTGGAGAAAAAAATTCCAAAAATTGGTGTTTAAAATTTTTCTAAAATAGCCATTAAATTAAAACGGTCGCGCTTTCCATGACAATCACAAAACGCTCACGGAAATAAACGGCGCGCGTCTTGGATAC
>JAITJT010000042.1 GCA_031278795.1 Deltaproteobacteria bacterium
GGTATGAAAAAGAGCGTGCCGGTCTTGGCTACGGAGTAGTCTAGGATCCTGTCGGTGTTACCCGGGGGATCGCCTTGGAACATGTTCTCCAGCATCCTCCTGGTGGTGGAGAAGGTGGACGCGTAGCCTATGAAGTAAGTGCCGTATTCGCCCCTGGACGGATTGGCAAAGGGCATGTTGGCCCTTACGATCTTGAGCTCCTCGCCGTTCTCGTTTTCGATGTTGGTCACGGCGTTGTGGGCGTTTTCCGGCTTCTCCTCGTCTGAGAGCTCGCGGTCGTTGAACTTGCGGCGCCCTATGACCTTCTCCTGCTCCTCGGTGGGCAGTTTGTTCCAGGCGATCATGTCGTGTATGTATTTCTGAACGAAGCAGTAGCTTCCGCCCTGGAAATCAGGCTCGGCATCCCCAATCACCGCGAAATCGTATCTCTCGTCGGGGATGTCCGGATTCTCGGTGCCGTCCACAAAGCCCAAAATGGCCCTTCCGTCGAAGTACTTGAAGCCGTGGATCTCCTCTATGGAGAAGACCGCGTCTCCTAAGGACTCCGTAATGAGGGAGGCCAGCTCCATGGCCAGATCCTGTCTGTTTGTGCGGATGTGGAAAAAGAGATCGCCGGGGGTCGACGGGGCCGTGAACTTCTCGCCCTTGATTTCCTGGAAAGGAGAGAGCTCCTTGGGCTTTTTCCGCCTGGGAAAGAGGTGATCCCAAGCCTCTGAGCCAAAACCCATGACACAGCTCACCTCAGCGTGGGGGAACCTGAGCTTCATGCTGCGGGCAAATGCTGGCACATCTCCGCAGATTCCCTTGATGGCCTCCAGCTCATCGGGCTTGTTTAGGCCGAATACCAAAAAAATGGCGCATTTGCCGGCTCCCAGTGTCACTTCCTGCGCGTGCATAACCACTCCTTATAAAAATCGAATTTTTTTGTTAATAGCGAGTCTATTGAAAAATAAAAGATAAGATCTATCCAGATCCTTAATAATTTTTAGAGGATTTTTTCACGTTATATTTTCACATGCCCATGATATCAAAAAATCTGGCCATTTTTGCGCTTTTTCACAAAAATAACTTGGGTGAAGCTCTTTAATACATAGCTAAATAGTTACTTTTACCTTTAACAAGTATAAAAAAATCTTATTTTAGAAAAATTATTATAAGATATCTGGAGCGCGAAAAATATCGCTCCAGGTATTTAGCCTGTCAAAGAGTTTTTGGAGAGGGATTGAGGGGAGGAAACTAAAGAAAAAATTGAAGGGCTTTGGGGGAAAATGATCGGATGCCCAGAGGGGCCAACACTTAAGGTAAAAAAACAAAAGAAAGGCCTGAGATAGGGCTTGAAAGACAGAAATTTAATTTAAGTGCTGTTTTTAGGCTATTTGGCCTTCTCTTTGGAGAATTCACTGGGGGAGCAGCAGGCCCCTCCCCTCACCGCCAGAACCGGAAACTGGCCCAGGCGTATGAGTCTATCCGTGGTGGAGCCCACCATGAGGTTTTCGATGAATCCCCGGCCGTGAACCCCCATGACTATCAGGTCCAAACGGTTGAGTATGGCGAACTTGTTGAGCTCCTCGTGGGGTTGACCAGCCAGGACCCTCACCTCCATGCGATCTTTTAAGTCCTGAGGGATCTTAGCCTCGAGCTTCTGGGTGAGCTGATCCACCAGCTTGTTGGCCACGCCCTCCTCCTTCTGGGGATCGGTCGTGAGTATCTGATCTAGCTGGTTGGACTCTATGACCGTGGCCAGGATGACGCGCTTGGCGTCGAAGGCCCGGGCCAGATCCAGGCCCCAATCCAGGGCCTTTTCAGCGTCATTGGAGAAATCCGTGGATATGAGGATGGACTCGGTCTTGTGGATGGCGCTCCTCTCCAGGGGTAGGTTTCCGGGCACCACCAGAAATGGTACCTTGAGGGTGAAAATTAGCTTCCTGGTGACCGAGCCCAAGAGGAGCCTCTCTATGCCGCTGCGGATATGCGTGGCCGCCACCAGGAGGCCGGCGCCAGTCTGCTTGACTATCTCCTGGAGCTCCTTGGCCGGGTAGCCAATGGAGACCTTGAGCTCCCAGTCTAGGCCCTGAAAGCCGTGGAGTATGTCCGTCACCTGGGTTTTGGCCGACTGTTCCACCCTGGCCTGCAACTCCTGGGGGTCCACCATGGTCTCACCATAGGGAGTGACCGCGGGAAGGTCTATCACGTGGGCCACCACCAGCTTGGTTTGGTAGTGAATGGCGATGAATGCGGCCAGGTAGAGGGCCTTGTTGGAACCCTCGGAGAGATCTGTTGCGCAGACCACGGATTTCATGTCAAACATAAACCACCCTCCCAATTCTCACAGACCGTTGTCAGTGAAAGAAAAAGCGGAAAAGACTAGGCTTAAAGCCATAGCTCCCAAATTACCAAGAACCTAGAGTGATCCCTTACGCAAATGAAAAAAATATTTAAAGAAGTTTGAAATGGTTTCACAAGAGCTAGCGCCGTTTATTATTATACTTAAAATCGGAAAGTGATGTCAAGCAAAAGATACGGCCCCGTAGCTAAACAAAAGCCTTTGGTTTTTTAAAAATTTTACCCTATGGCTCTCGTGGGGGACGCTGAAATAGCGCCCCAAGAGATAGCTTTCTGGGGATCTTTCAATTTATTCCACTAATCACCATGAACCACATGGGTCCCGCTGCTTTTAAATTCCCCTAAGACATATTCATTTGCTCGTTTGTATTTTGCCCTAATCCCCAGGCGTTCACTCGTTATCCTTAGGGCACTAAAAGATCCAGACCCTTGTATAAATATTTAACAAAATACCAAGTTCCAGTGGCCGAAAGTTTAAATTCACCCTACAAATTGCCACATAAAAGGGCTCTCTCCTATTTTAAATTATCAAAATAAATAACAACTAAGACTTAGAAAAATATATCAGGGCTTAAGCTATACTTCCTCTAACGCCAACTCTCTAGCATGTTGTTGGGAAAAATATATTTACATTTTTTTATTCTCGAGTGTATTCTTTTTTTCTATTATGAAAAAATATTAGATTGTCTTTATCCTCCCATCTTATG
>JAITJT010000079.1 GCA_031278795.1 Deltaproteobacteria bacterium
CGCTCATCATAGAGCTTTGACATATAGAGCCGGCCTTTTTGGGGTTTTTCCCCAAAGAGGGCCGGCTTTTCCCTTAATCCCTGGGATTTTTCTCAAATAACAATAGTGTTTTTTAGCCCATGACGGCTTGGAAGGGCTATTTTCCCAAGCTCTTGAAAAAAGATCTTGCATTTGTTCAAAATTATCTGCTAAATTGGCCCTTGTCCATGCGCCCTTGTTTTTAAAAGGGCCTTTTCCCCTCGAGCGCCTATCGGACTATCCAGTAGAGAGGCCTTGGGGCTTATTTTTAGAAGGATTTTTACTGTGAGAGCCAGGATTGACACCTACATGTTTCCCGCGACCCTCCCCAACACCCTAAACTGGTGGTGGCGCTCCCCTAGCCGTGGACATCGGACGGGTACGCCTATGTAATAAGCTCTCCTACCCGTTTACTATGCAGCCACGGATGGTTTCCATTCCGTGGTTTTTTTATGCCTGAAACACTTAAATAAACTTACTTATACTTGGATAAATCTACATAAACTTACATAAATATATTTAAACTTACATAAATATACTTAAAAATACATAGTATTAATAATATTTGCTTTAACAAGTCTTAACTTAAATGAAGATGTATTATTTATTTAGATAAATTCTATAATAATCTTTTTTAGGAGTTTTTATGATTACTTTGACCCAACAAGGCTTCAGCCTGGAAAGCGATCTGGACACGCCCATCAGCCTCTTTCTGGATAAGATTGGCGAAAGCGACTCCGGTGTCCTTCTGGAGAGCGCCGAGGTGGGGGGCCGCTGGGGACGCCACAGCCTTATAGGCGAAGGGGTGGTCTTGAAGGCATCTTGCCAGGGGGGATTTCTCAAGGTGGATACCGAGACCGAGGAGCTCCTCCCCTTGAAAAACTTTGAGGGGCTGCCTTTCATGCTAGGGCTTAAGAAGCTCATGGAGAATCTCACCATAGCGCCTGACCCAAAGTTTACTCACCTTCCGCCCATCACCCGGGCCCTTTACGGCTATCTGGGTTACGGGGTAGTGGCCTTGATGGAGCCCAAGCTCTCCAAGTTAATAGATAAGAGCGATATCGAGGCCTCCTTTATCCTCCCTGAGACCATCTACCTCTTTGACCACATCTACCGCCAGCTCTTTAAGCTTAGCTTGAAGGCTAAGAAGATGCTCTCCAAGGTGGGACCTTCTGACCCCACTGGCCCGGACAACCTGAGGGTGAGCCCCTCCCAAGAGGAGCACCGGGAGTTGGTCCTGAAGGCTAAAAATCTCATCACCCAGGGTGAGCTCATCCAGCTGGTTCTCTCGGTTAACTTTGACGAGCCCTTTGGAGGTGAGAGTTTCGAGCTCTATAGGACCCTAAGGCGGGTAAACCCCTCTCCTTACATGTTCCACCTGCAGCTACCGGAGCTCTCGCTCATTGCCTCCTCACCCGAGGTCTTGGTGAGCACGGACAAAAATATCTTGAAACTCTGTCCCATTGCCGGCACCAGGCCCAGGGGCCAGAGCGCCAGTGAAGACAACCTCTTCGAGGTGGAGCTATCCGAGAACGTAAAAGAGATATCCGAGCACGTCATGCTGGTGGATTTAGGCAGAAACGACCTGGGGAAGCTCGCAACACCTGGGAGCGTCGTGGTGGAGCGCTACATGGACGTGGAGCGTTTCTCCCACGTAATGCACCTAACCTCCCAGATAAAGGCCGTGTTAAAGGACGGCTTGGACGGAGTGGACGTCTTGAAGGCCGTCTTTCCGGCCGGAACCGTGTCCGGCGCCCCCAAGATTAGGGCCATGGAGCTAATAGCCGAGATGGAGCGCACGCCCAGGGGGCCCTACGCCGGGGGTTTGGGCTGGTTCGGTCTGGACAAGGACGGGGTGTATTTGGATTTCGGCATAACCATCAGGGCCTGCTGGATAAGGGAGGGTAGGGCCCACTACCGGGCCGGTGGCGGGCTGGTTTACGACTCCGAGCCCGAGAGCGAGTGGAGGGAGTGCCTCAACAAGGCCCAGGCCGTAAGGGAGGCGCTAGGCATCTTAAAAGACCAAAAAAGGGAAAGGGGGCTTTAAACCATGTTTCTTTTAATAGACAACTATGACTCGTTTACCTACAATCTGGTCCAGGCCTTCCAGACCCTAGGGGAGAACCCCAAGGTTTTAAGAAACGACTCCAAGGAGTTAATGGAGCTGGCCAATGCACCAGAGCTAACTAAAGTCTGCCTCTCCCCCGGGCCTGGGCACCCAAGAGATGCCGGCTTGTGCCTCAAGTTTCTCGATGCCCTCTCTAAAAGAGAAAAACCCGTTACCCTTCTGGGGGTGTGTCTAGGTCACCAGCTCTTGGGGGTATTCGCCGGATCCGAGGCCATTGTGGCCTCGCGCATCATGCACGGCAAGGTATCCCCCATAGAGCATACGGGTGACGGCATATTCACCGGGCTCACCCAGGGCATGCAGGCCGGCCGCTACCACTCCCTTTTAGTAACCGATCCCAAAGACGATTCACCCCACCCCTGGAAGGTGACCGCCAGGACCATAGAGGGCGAGATAATGGCCCTCCAGTACCAGAGACTACCCTGGTACGGGGTGCAGTTCCATCCGGAATCCGTGCTCACCCCGGAGGGGAAGGATCTGCTCCAGAACTTTGTTAAAGGCGTGGATGCTAAAAGAGAGGCGGCGCCCGAGGCGCCGCCTAGGCCACTTTCCAGCATCTTCGAGGAGGTGGGGCAAGGTAGGGATCTTCCCCCGGACTACGCCCAGCAGATCTTCGAGAGGCTCATGGACGGTGAGCTCACATCTTCCCAGGCCGGGGCCCTGCTTCTCTCTCTCAGAACCAAGGGCGAGACGCCTATAGAGGTGGCCGCCGCCGCTAGCGCGGTTCTGAAGCGCGCGGGCAAGGTGCCCTTTATCGAGGGCCCCACCCTGGACGTGGTGGGAACCGGAGGCGACAACCGCTTCTCTTTTAACTGCTCCACGGCCACCGCCATCACCTGCGCGGCCCTGGGCCACAAGGTGGTGAAGCACGGAAACCGCTCGGTTAGCTCCAAGTCCGGCTCGGCCGATGTTTTGGAAAACTTGGGCTTCAGTATAGACAAGCCGCCTCAGGAGATCTTGACTGAGCTCGCCAAGAGCGGATTCGTGTTTCTCTTCGCGCCCCTCTACCATCCGGCCTTTAAACACATCATGCCCGTCAGAAGAGAGCTGGGGGTGCGCACCCTCTTTAATATCCTAGGGCCCTTGGTGAATCCTGCCAAGCCCTCCCATAGGCTAATTGGGGTCTACCAGTCTAAGCTTTTAGATCTTATGGCCGAGGCCCTCCGCGAGCTGGGAAGCCAGGTGGCGGCAGTCGTCCACGGGGCTGGAGGCTATGATGAGCTCACGCCCATAGGAACATCAGAGGTGAGGATGCTGAGAAACGGCAAAATAGAGAGCATCCAGGTGAACCCCACGGACTACGGCATGAAGCCCTGCACCCCGGAGGAGCTGGCCATCAAGGATCCGGTGGAAGGGGCCCAGGTACTGAGGCTACTCCTAGCGGGCCAGGGACCCAAACCCATGCTGGACATGCTCACCCTCAACGTGGGCATGGCCCTCTACGTGCTCAAGGGCGGCATGCTCGCTGAATGCATGGAGGAGGCCATAAACGCGGTGAAAAGCGGCGTGGGCGCGAAACTCCTTCCGCTTAGGTAGGATAACTAGTGATGCTTCCACGTGTATTAGCCGCCTTTGGCTGAAGACCAATTGTTTAAACACCTAAGCCCTAAGTAAAGATAATCCAGCTGTTATTTTTTATCTAAATACTTAAGAAGAAATTCTTTTTAAGTATTCTTTCGAACATTCTCCATATTTTCATATTATTAAAGGACAAGTCGTGAGTTCTTTTTTGGAAAAGATAGTGGCTATTAAACTTAAGGAGATAGAGGCCTTAAGTGAGAGGAAACTTGAAGTCCCTAAGGGGGGAACTTTACGAGCGAATTTCCGGAAGGCCTTGGAGGAGGGGAGGGGGAAGCGCGGGATTGGGCTAATATGTGAGTACAAGAGGGCCTCCCCCTCCCTTGGTGACATAGAGCTTAAGCTCACCCCTGAGGAAGCGGCAGCTGCCTACGCCAAGTCCGACTGCCTCTCGGTTTTAACCGAGAGGGAGTTTTTCAAGGGAGACATAAGCTATCTTTCTAGGATGGGCCCGCTTCCGCTACTTAGAAAAGACTTCATCATCCATCCCCTCCAGGTGGTGGAGACCATAATGACCAAGGCCTCGGCCGTCCTCATCATGCTCTCGCTCCCTTTAGATGACCACGAGCTCATTGGGCTTAAGGAACTAGCTCGTAAATTCGGGATACTTCCGGTGGTGGAGGTATCCAATGAAGAGGAACTTAAAAGGGCCCGCCACCTGGGATCCGAGCTCATCCAGGTGAACGCCAGGAACTTTAAGACCATGGAGGTGGATATCCATAATAACCTTAAGCTAATAGAAAAATATCCCCCGCGAGGGGGAGAGTTCTTCATATCGGCTAGTGGGGTTAAGGGTGGAAAGGATCTGAAAAACCTAAAGGATGCCGGTTACGGGGCCGCGCTCATTGGCACTAGTCTAATGAAGGGCGGGGAGCCGGAGAAAAAGCTAGAGCGAATCCTAGAGGAGTTAGAGGCTTGTTAGAGGGACCCATCATAAAGTTCTGCGGCATAAGGTGCCAAAGGGATGCGGACAAGGCAGCGTCCCTGGGTATAAGTCTCATGGGTTTTATCTTTCACCCGGAGAGTCCTCGCTACATTAGCCCCCAGGATGCCCAAAAGATAAACGCGGGTGTTTCTAAAAAGGTGGGGGTATTTGTTAAGGAAAGAGGAAACGATTTAAAAGAGAAGATGGATATATCCGGCGTCCATCTCGCCCAGTTCCACGGGGATCAAGATGAAAACGATGCTCTGCTTTTGGGTAAAGAGAGGGTAATCAGGGTTCTCTGGCCCGAGCGCTATGAAAATGCCGCGGACTTATTAGAGGATATGGACAAATGGGCATCTCTTTCCAAGTATATACTTCTGGATTCTGGAAAGTCCGGAGGTGGTCACGGAAGGGTAATGATGCTGGAGGGCTCTAATTTTTATAGATTGGCTAAAAATCCTTATATACTAGCGGGTGGGCTAAATAAGGAAAACATATCAGGCCTCTGGCCTAGCCAAGACCAAATGCTTTTGGGATTCGACTTTAACTCCGGGGTGGAGAG
>JAITJT010000112.1 GCA_031278795.1 Deltaproteobacteria bacterium
CAGTACATGTCTCCCGAGGCCGTGGAAAAACATCCACCCACCGTGGGCTTTGACCTCTGGTCTTTGACACTCACCATCCTGGAGCTATTTTTGGGTAACAGGCCCTGGGAGTATGGCGGCGCCGTGGGCGAGGCCTTGGATCAATACTTAGAGCCGGGTAAAGCCTTCACCCCGGTTCCGGAGAGGCTCTACCAGCTCCTCAAGAGGGGCCTGGATAGAGATCCCCTAAAACGCTTCCAGAAGGCCACGGACATATCCGAGAGCCTCGCGAGCATCTACAAGGAGATAGCCGGTAAGGACTATCCCAGACCCAAACCCTACGCTGACTATGACTCGGCCGACAATCTAAACAACCGGGCCGTGTCCATGGTGGATTTGGGCCACCACGACCGGGCCGAGCAGCTCTGGAAGCTAGCTTTGAAAGAGGAGCCCGACCACCTCTACGCCTTCTTCAACCTGGCCCTCCACCGCTTCCGCCAGAAAACACTCTCAGCCGAGGCCTTCCAGGGCCGCTTGGATGACTTGGTGAGAATGTCCGCTGACAAGCGCCTACCGGATCTCCCCCTCATCATGAGCGGGGCCTATCTGGAATTGGGACTTATCCAAGAGGCCACCAACGCCCTCTCCTCCTTTGACGGCCCGGCCCTAAACCATGAGGCCAAAAGGCTCTCGGACATATTGGAGCGCAGCAAAAATAACCCGGAGCAAGCCGAGCGCATGCGGCCCGCCATCTACCGTATCTCCAGGATAAGGGAGAGAAGCCCCAAGGACGTTGACACCAGAAAACTAATAGAGCCTATCCTAAGCGACGCCCGTAGGCATATTGGGGAGAAGAAGTACAGAGAGGCCTTAGAGAGCCTCTCCGAGGCCAGACGCTACCCTGAGGCTATAAACATCCCGGAGTTCATAGAGCTCTGGCAGTCTCTCTACAACACTATGAGTAGGGTAGAGCTCTTGGACGTAAAAGAGACCAAGACCCAAGCCTCCGCCATCAAGGGCGACTTGTGCATCCTCCAAGGGAACCTCTTGGTCTACGCCGACGGAAACAAGCTAAATTTCGTCAAGAACTTCCAAACTCCAGTGGCCATCCACAACGAGGCCAAGCTCGCCAACCAGCCCGTGGCGCTAACTCTTTCCCACAGCGGAAAGATCTGCGCGGTCATCACCCAGGAGGGCCACCTCTGGCTATTTAACCCGGACACGGGCTCCGGCCTGGGCCAGGCCGTGGCCCACGCCCAGAGGGCCACGGCCATAGCCTTCAGCACCTGCGACCGCAAGCTCTTCACCGCCGGTGACGAAGGTGAGCTTAAGATGTGGGACACCAGGCATGGCTACCTGGACAAGGGCACCCCGCTTCTGGTGCGGAAACTCTCCCAATACCCCTTGATCCAGATAAACGTCACCCCCAATGGGCGCATTGTCTCAGTCCTGGGTAGTGATGCCGAGTACCGTCTAAACTCGGAAAAACTCACCGGCCCCATAAGGAGCTTTCCCATAGCCTTCAGAAGCGAACCGCCCTATACCTTTCTCACCATGGTGATGGACCCCTTCAGCCGCTACATGGTATCCAGCTGGAGAGAGGGAATAATCTTTCACCAGCTCTTTGACACCGACTGGAAACCGGATCTAAGCAACATGGAAGGCCTGGTGACCTCTCTCGCCATCTCACCGGACGCCAAGCTCTGGGCCGCGGGATACGCCGACGAAAGGCTGGTGGTGGGGATTGCCCCCAAGAGCGAAAGCCCGTCATTTTTAGCCATGAAGAAGCTTTCCGGGGCGGGGAGGCACTATTTGCATTTCCTGGAGGACAACGCCCAGCTCATGGCCATGGGGAAGGGTGGTTTATCTCTTTTCAGTCTAGACTGGGATCTAGAGCTTCCTCAGTCGCATGGATGGGACAAGAGGGCCGATGAGATCCTCTTCAATTACCTAGCCAAAAACCCGGACCTATATTATTCCGACAAAACCGTCTTCGCCCTCAAAAACGAGCTTGCCGTAGCCGGCATGCCCAACATAGACCCAAACCTGGTAGCCCACCACCTAAAGGAAGCCGTGGCCAAGTCAGGATATTAGCTTGCCTTTTTTAGCTGACACATAGATTTTAAAGAAAATATTTAATAGACTCCATAAACGTTAAAATTCATACGCCAAAAAAAATATGCTTATTCTAGGCATAAACAGTAAACATAAGCCATAATAAGTAAGCAAAACGGTGTCAAATATCTACAATGATTTGGATTGTTGTCGCCATAATCTTCATATATACGGTTAAGAAATTAACCGAAGGGAGAGACAAGGACGCGCCTCAAATGAGCCCAGGCTGCGCGGGACTCATATTACTATTGACTATTTTGATCCTGATTGGGTTTAGTTTTCATATGTGTGAATCAACGGAAAAACCAAAAAGCGTATATGATGGAAGATACAAGCCAGCTGAAACAGGTTGTGTGAAGAAAACCTGCGAATCACGTTAGATTATCATGATGTATCAGGTTAAATAAAAATCACAAGATATTTGGTAATCGGTAAATAAGGATATACTCACATAGCTGTTAGCTAGCTAAGAAACTTTTAGTCAATCTCGCTATAGTGATATGAGTAAGAAATCATTTAGCAAAAGAGATATAAAGAAAATATAAAAAAAATATATTGGGGAAGTTAAATCAGAAAGTTTGTAGAAATAATCGTTAAATATGATCATAAAAGGAAGGATCCCGAAAAAACATGTAAAGAAAAGTGCGGGGAGGAAAATTTTAATAAATTGTTGTCGCATGACTTTATGAAGTGATTGGTAATCATACTGAGACTTAGTTATTTTTGAAAAACTATAGACTTATCTAAAGGGAGAAAAATAAAATTTAATTAAAATTCGGTTTAGGATCAAAGCTTCTAATATTCCTCTTTAAAGTTAAATCATCCGCCAAATCTAAAAGGTTACTATAAGTGGATGAAATTGTCCAGGTACCATCATCTGATGTATAAGAATATTCGGTAATGCCCTTTTTAATAGTTTTTGGGCTCAAAGTAATAGTATTATAAAAATGAACAAAAGCTTTCAAAAAATCAATGCCAGGTGTTCCAGAAATATTAAATAAACGTTTAAAATCTACCTCAGCAATCATTAAAGTATCAAGTTGACCATTTTTAAACACAGCTGCTGATTTAAAACCACTAAGAAAACTTGGGCCGATTGACTTAAGTGGATTGGAATTCATATCACTGACTAGTTCTTTTAAGTCCGTGTCCACTAATATGTAAACATCAGTTTCTACATTCTCATCAGAAAAAAATCCCAGTGTTTTAAAAACATCATCGTTTTTGACTACCAAAGGAAAATGTTCTTTTGCGGCTAATAAAAAAGAATATTCATTCATACCAAGTTGGAAGCCTTTGATAGTGATTCCAATACGTTCTTCTGGAGTCTTATTTGCAGTTTCTAATAAATATTCCCAGGTATCTTCACCAAATTCTCCTTTACGATTGATTTGATTTGTGGCATCAGACGGACTAGATACTTCAGAGACATCTCTAAAAAGCATAAAAGACCTGCATCCTCCGGCATCAGATGGTGTTAAAAATTCAACCAAGGTAGTCTTAACTCTCGTTGCAGGTTTATCTTGAAACTCCAGAAAGTCATCATGTGCCGGGTGTTGCATGACAGTTCCATCATCTAAAAGCAAAGAAATTTCACATATCTCAGAACAAAATATCCAGACAATAGTACCAGTATATGTGCCTATTGTAATTGGCTCTTCAGGACATTCTTCGTCTTGAGCAAAAGCTACATTATTGAACTGACATAAAAGTATTAGAGCAAAAAACAAACTGAGATATAATATTTTCATAATCATAACCTCTATATTAAACTATTTTTGAGAGAACTATATATCAAATCAGATGAACAAAGAATTTAAGAAAATATTTAAATAAGAAATAAATATCATAAGAAGAATTTTAAGTAGATAAATAAAAGTAATATTGTTAATATAGTATAAATGGGAAAAATATATTAAAAAATAATAAAATAAAAA
>JAITJT010000122.1 GCA_031278795.1 Deltaproteobacteria bacterium
TGCATAATAGGGCCCTTAAAATTATCGCTCGCCACCTTCCCCAGGCTCTCCTCCAGCTCCGGGTTTTTGGGCCCGAACTTGGATGCCAGAACCAGCGCCTTGGCTCCCTTGGAGGCGAAATCCTTCACAGCCAGCTCCACCTCTTTGGGATTTATGGGGGCGAGCACCTGCCCCCGGTGATCCTGGGAACCAGTTACCTGCTTAAACAGGCCCCCATAAGCCCCCTCCGCTGGCTCCAGATCCAAACCAGGACCTGAGGTGACGATAATTCCCACTGGATCGCTTTTTCCGGTGAGCACTCTGTTGAGGCCCAAGGTGGTGGAGATGGTGAGGCGCTTGATGGAATCCGCGAGATTCACGCTTTTGGCGAGCTCCCTTAACACCTCCCTGAGGCTTTCAGCCACCGGCTCCACGGTGGTGGCCTTGGCTGCCGCCACCACGCTCAAATCCTTTTCCACCACCACCGCGTCGGTGTGGGTTCCGCCCACGTCTATGCCTAGATACATGCCATGCCTCTTTTAATTAGCTTTTTGTCTTTTAGACCTCTTTAATCGTTCACTTATTGAATCTATTCAGTTTTTTTTGTAACTTGTCTTATCTAGCTTGTCTTATATAGTTTTTCTTGTAGCTTGTCTTATGTAGTATGTCTTTTAGCTTGTTCTTACGCTTTTATGCCTTATTATTAGCGCTTGTTTTTATCTAGCTTAGCTATCTAACAAGAGGAACTTAGCGCTGTTTTTAATTTAGCTTAGCTATCTGATAAGAGAAATTTACCACAAATCTTATTTTTTTGCGGCTTGAATATTCTAAATTTCCCCTCTCCGTTGCCCTCAAAGTATAAAAAGCAACGTAAGCTTGAGTAATAAAAAAAGCCCCAGAGATCGTTCGCGGCTAAACTTGCGCGAAAAGATCCGCTGGGGCTTCTAAGTTCTTCTAGATCTTCATCAACCCATCTTGTTGAGGAAGGACAGAGTAAAGCGCAGGGCCGGGTTGTCGGGTTTCCCCCCAAAGGCGGCCGGCAGTGGCGGGAAGTTGGAGCGGTTGATGGCCTGCTCCACCGAGAGGTCGAACTCCCGGTTTCCGCTGGGCTCCCTCAGGTTTTTTCCCGTGACCCTTCCGGAGGGGTCTATGGCTATGACAAAAGTAGCCACAGTATTGGGCGCCACACTGGATGCCGGAGGCATCCAGTTGGAGCGCACTATCTCCAAGAGCTGCAGATAGTAGCGCTGCTTCTCCGGGTCTATCATCTGCCCACGGGTGTTGGGGGCGGCCGGCTGGGAGGAGACTCCGGTGCTGCGGCCCCTATCTAGGGCGATGTTGGCGATGGACTGGTTGATGGCCGCTTCCTCCTCGGCAGCGGCGTTCTTCCTCTGCAGATCGCGGATGGCGTTATTTATCTGGGTATCCGTGGAAGGGGCCTTGGCCTTGGGCTTGGGTGGCGGGGGCTTGGGCTCCGGGGGTTTTTCCGGGATTTGCACCTTGGGAGGCGGCTCCTCCACGCGTTTCACCTCCGGGGGAGGTGTCTCTTCCTTCTTGATGGGAATGGCCTCCACCGGGGTCTTGGGCACCTGTATCTCGGTTATGGGCGTGGGCTGGGGAATCACGGGTTCCTGGGTGGGGAGCTGCACCACGTCCGGAACCTTCAGATCCGGATTCACCGGCGCCTGGGGGGCCGCCGGCGCCGGTGGTTCAATGTTTCCCACCAGCTGCACGGTCATGATATCCAAGGGCTTGTCCTTTGGGCCAAAATCAAAAAAGCCAGGCGCGAGTACCACCAGCCCAAAAAAGAGGTTGTGCAGGATAAAAGATGCGATCATGACCCCTATGAGACCGATATGCCTTTCATTGGCATGGGTGTCGTATGGATTGAGGTTGTACCGCATATAAAACCCTAAAAGACTAAGCTCCTATGATATTAGCACTTGCCAAAGCTTACTAGCTCTTGAATAAAGTTTGTTAGCTCTTCTTATAGCTTATTAGCTTTAGACTAAAGCTTAAAAGCTCTTCTTACAGCTTATCAGCTCTAGTTAAGAAGTCTTTAAAAAAAACCTATGTGGGATTCTGGATATAGCCCCAAGCCTAAGGCGTCTGGGGGGTCTGAGCTCCCTGAGGGCTCCGCGCCCCCTGGGGCGCGGTGCCCTGGTTAACTTGAGGCGCTGGCTGCGGAGTAATGGGCACGTCCGGCTCGCTACCGGGCTCCGTCACCAGGCCTATATTGGTGATTCCAGCTGTCCTCAGGGTGCCCATGACGGAGGCCACCCTTCCGTAGGGGACGTTCTTGTCGGCTTTTAAAAAGACGCTCTCGGTGTTCTTGGTCTTCATCACCTGCTTGATCTGGGCGTCTAGGTTGTTGATGTTGGCGAGCGGTGTCTCGTCTAGGAGCACCTCGCCGCTCTGGGTGACGGTAAGGACCACCATATTCTGATCCACCCGCATGACGGTCGCGTCCACCTTAGGGAGCTCCACGTCAAGACCCTGGGTCATCATGGGGGCCGCAACCATAAATATTATAAGAAGAACCAGCATGACGTCAACCATGGGGGTGACGTTGATCTCACTCATCATGCCCCGGCTGCCCTTGCGTTCCTCATGGAATGAAAATGCCATTTTTGTCCCCTAGCTGGCCCGGCGCTGGTCGTTTCCAGGGCTGGGGCTCTTTTTCTGGAGGTCGCGCTCCAGGAGGTTCACGAAATCCGCCATGAAGTTCCCCATGTCGGTCTCCAGTATCCTTATCCTGCTGTTGTAGTAGTTGTAGAAGATAACCGCCGGTATGGCCGTGGCCAGGCCCGCGGCCGTGGCCACCAGGGCCTCGGAAATACCGGGCGCTACGGCCGCCAGGTTGGCGGAGCCCTTGAGGCCTATCTCGTGGAAGGATCCCATGATGCCCCAAACGGTTCCAAATAGCCCCACGAAGGGGGTGGCGTTTCCGCAGGTGGCTAAAAAGGAGAGGAATTTATATAGCCTGGAGCTCTCGGCTGAGGCGGCCCTTCTAAGGGCCCTCTCCACGTTCTCCATGGCCGAGCGTATGTCCAGCCTGGCCTTGTGCACCCGGCCCAGCTCCTGGTAGCCCACCCTAAATATCTGGGCTATGGGCGAGGCGTTGTAGTGGTCGATGTCGGCGAAGAGGTTGGAGAGGGACTTGGGGCTCCAGAAGGTGTTGAGAAACCTAGAGGAGTGGCTGCCGGCCCTGGAGAGCTGAAAAAACTTGAAAATGATGATGCCCCAGGAGACGATGGACGCCAGAAGCAGTATGCCCATGACGAACTTGACCATGGGCCCGGAGCCCATGACCATGCCCAGGATATTGGACTCAATGGGCCCGGAGAGGTTGGTCTGGGTAAGTTCCGCGCTCGCTGTTTGGCCTAGCTCTAGGAGAATCAGGCTGGGTGACATAGGGAAATCCTTCAATGCTTACAAGATAGTGACCTTTGGGAACCAAAAAAAAAGATGTTATCAAAAACCGCTCAACTATACCATATATGTAGTGTTTATGGCTGAATTTTTCGCCTTATGAGCTCTAAACCGCACAAAGGCCCTGGCCTCATACATAAAAGAAGCGTCAAACACTTTAATACAGTAAGTTATTTGATTAAGTGAAAAAAATCATCAAAACGCTACTATTATATGGACAAAATCCATAAGAGTCAAATTTTGATTCAATGATTCCAAGGGGACACAAAAAAATCCAACTTAAGAAAATATTCCCTCACTTTGTCTTTTTATATGTGAATATTAAAAAATGCTACTAACTCACGCTGAATTTTCCTAAAACTTTAGCCAAACAAGTTCCAAAGCCTAAGCCACAAACAATTTCCGCGCCTTTCCCTACAATTTCCGTGCCTTATTTATATAATTAGCCCCAAAGATCCCAAAGGCCCTAAAAAGCCAGGGAGATCTAAAAGATCTCCCTGGAATAATAGAGTCCGATTGTCCCTGTGCCCCAAAGCCCCGGCTGTCACCACTAAAGAGACAAGCTCCCTAAGCCTCAGCTGTCCAGCTTGGGTCTGGGTGTATACTTGGGGACCTCAACCTGGTCCGGCACCTTGTCGTAAGTTAGGCCTTGGTATCTTTCGTGGAGGAAGATGTATCCGGCCAGGGGATGCCCCAGGCTCATGGCCTTGGAGTAGAGCTCCAGGGCGAGGGGCTTGTCCACCTTGGTCTTGAGGCCAAAGTTGTTGATGTTGGCCCACTCATATACTGCGTCGCGTTCATTGCGGTTGGCGGCCTTTAAGAAATACATGTTGGCGCGGATCTGATTTATGGGGTGGAGGCTCCCGTACTTGTAGGCGTAGGCCGTCTCCAGTAGGGCCCGGAGGTAACCGGATTCCGCGGCCTCCTCCAGCTGCGCCTTGGCCTTTGTTTTCTCTCCTTGCGAAAGGTAGATCCTGTAGAGCTCGAAGTCGGCCTTGCCGCTTCCCCTTTCGCTCGCCCTAAGGAAGAACTCCTCGGCCTTAGTGTAGTTAACTTCAGTACCAATCCCTAGGTAATACATGAGCCCCAGGGCGTAGATGACCAGGGAGTCTTTCTCTTCCGCGAGTTCTTTAAGTTTTACCAGAGCATCTTTCCCTTGGAAATTATCAAAACAGGGAATGTCGGAAGAGGTCAGAGGCCTCTCGGAGGGCTCCAGGCCCAAGCGGTAGTAATACTCCAAGATGACGGAGGCGTAATCCGAGCCTTCCAGGCTGGCCCTCTGGAAGTAGGAGTAGGCAAGCGTCCTATCAAAGGGGAGAACCACTCCGGTCTCGTGGGCTACTCCCAGCCTCAAAAGACTCTCCGCGTGGCCCTTTTCCGCGGCCAGCTTATACCAGTAAAAATCATGCTCAAGGAAGAAATCACCATCTTCCCACAAGTGGGATTCGCTCGTACTTAAAGAGGGAACCTCTCCGCTTAATTCCCTCAACCTGGGCGCGAGCCAATCCCTCTCCTCTTCTGTTAGTAATCTCTTACTATCTTGGAAGAAGTTGGGAAAAGGGGGTTTTTGGGGAGCTTTGGAGGGGGCTTTTTTGGTAGGGGCTTTTTTGGAGGGGGCTTTTTTGGTGACGGGGATTTTTTTGGAGGGGATAGCTTGGCGAAAGCGCTTCATTCTAGCTATTAAAGGGCTCTTTTCTTCATCGGACCTTTTTCTAGTAATCGTCTTATAATTGGGTATGTACTTTAGGCATATTCTTGAGTCTTCTCCATCTAAGTCCAAGTCTTCAAGCAAATTCTTTGGCCCTGTATCGCCCTCTTTGATCTTTTCGGGGTCCCTTGCTGGAATGAGCTCTTTTGCCCTAACCCTGGGTTCCATTCTCGCTGCCAACGCATAATTCAAGCCAAAGCCGTTACGCTCAAAGAAGCCCGCCAGGAACTTAATGGAGCCTTGGTCCCCTTCTAGGGCCGCGTCTAGGTGGTAGCAGTAGCTCTCAATGGTTAGTTCCAGGAAACCCTCGGAGTTAGGCTCTTGCTTCATGGACTCCTCATAGAAGACGTGCCCTAAAAAGCTCATAGCATCCACTGATCCATTGGCTGCCGCAACCTTGGCGAGCTCCAGGGCCAGGTCCTTGGACTCCGGGAGCGCGATACCGTAGTAGTGGAACTGGGAGATTATGAAGCCGGCCCTGGCTGAGCCTCCCTCGGATGCCAATAAGTACCACTCAGAGGACTCTTTAAGGTCAATGGGAGTGCCTCTTCCCTTGGCAGAGGCGTAGCCCATATACATCATGGAGGGGACGTTTCCGTGCTCAGCCGCCAGTCTGTGCCACTTGAGGGCGTTTTCGATATTTACCTGTTGCGGTAGCTGTGAGTATATCTCCCCCAAGAGGCTCTCCGGTTCCACCAGGCCTCCAGCGGATGCGCTTCTGAGGTGCTTGTTGGCGAGCTTTTGATCTTTGGGCACTCCCACACCGTAGTGGTAGGTATAGCCCAGCCACTGGTGTGCCTCCGGCACACCAGAGGCTGCGGCCTTGGTGAACCACTCTATGGCCTTGGGAATGTCCTTTTTCACCCCCCTACCCTCGGCGTAGAGGCTAGCCAAGAGGTACTGGGCCTCCGGGTCACCGGCCTCAGCGGAGAGCCGGTACTGCTCCACGGCGCAGTCCATATCAACGGGGGTGAAGCTACCGTTCTGGTAGCTCTGGGCCAGGATGAGCCTAGCCTCGTTGTTGCCGTTTTCAGCGGCTCTTTTGAGCCAATAGAGGGAATTGTCCAGGTCCTTGGTGAGGCCCATGCCCAGAAGATAGAGCTTGGACACAAAGAACTGGGCCTGGCTGTGGTTCATCTCGGCCGCGTCCCGGAAGCACTCTACGGCCTTGTTAATACCGTCAAAGTCCTCCGCCTGCTCCAGATAGTGCTGGCCCAGATTGAAAAGGGCCTCCACATGCCCGCGAGATGCCGCGTCTTTTAGGTATTTAACGGCCTTTTTCGCATCATAAATCTTAGATTCGCTCTGGGCGTAGAGCCTCCCCAATATGAACATGGCGTTGGACTCGCCGTTTTTGGCGGCCTCTCTTAGCTCATGCAGGGCAAGCTCCAAATACTCACTCCCCTTTTGAGGGTCTTGGGCCTCATCAGCGCCTAGGGAGAGCCTATAATAATTCATTCCCAAAAAGAACTGGGCCGTAAGATTCCCCTGCTCCGAGGCTAACTTCATCCATTTTTGCTCGGCCCTGGCGTTCTTCTTCACGTGCTTACCCGAGTTGTACCACATGCCCAGCTTGAACTGGCTCTCCATGTGCCCGTGCGCGCCAGCCGCGCTCAGCCAGGCCTGGGCCTTCTCCATGTCCACTTCCGCGTCCAGTCCCAGAGAGTAGAACTCCCCGAAGGCCCCCTCTATTTCGCCCTTGATTTTAATATCCCTGGGGCGCTCCAGCCTGGAGAGGAGGAACCTGGAGTTCTGGTGGAAGGCCGGGCCCAGATCCCTAAATCTCTCCAAAAAATTTGCATCCCAGAAGAAACCCATGGTCTCGAAGATCTTAAAGTCCCTCTCCGGAAAGAGGCCGCTTAGAGTCTCAAACATAGCGTGGAGCTTATTCATGTTATATAAGAACTCCGCATAAACAGAGCCCCTCTCGATGGCCGCTGACAAGAGGTACAGGGGTCCCGGCTCTGTTTTTAAATTGTCATGGTCTAAGACATATAAGTTAAAGAGGGCCTCCGGAACCTTCTCAGCTTCCGCGGCCGTCTTAAAGAGCTCCTTGGCCTTTTTGAGGTCCTGCTTTACCCCGTGGCCCATGTAGTATCTAATCCCTAGATTGTTAGCGGCTCCCTTGTGTCCAAAGTTCGCGGATTTGGTCTCAAGCTTCGCGATAAGGCTCACCATGTCCCCATACCTTTTCTCCATTGGATCAATCTGGCTAAGCTTCTTTTCCCGCAAAAACTGGGCCATGATGAAACAGATGTTCCCCATGGCGTCCTCTGAGTGGGTGACATCGGCCGCGTGCTTGAGGATAGCTGGGAGCTTCTCCAGCTCTTCTGTACTGGGCTCGTCCTTCTCCAGAACCTCCTTTCCGAACTGTATGCCCTTTGTTACCGCCTGGGCCCCCTGGAATTCCTGGTGACCCTTCCTGGGGCTCAGTGGAGGTGGGGCTGGAACCTGGTTAAAGTGCTCCCATTCGGAGAAGTCCTCTTCGTAAGCCAAAAGCTCTTGGGAGCGTAGCCCCTGGAGCAGTAACAAGAGCGAAAGAAACAGTAGCGCTGTTATCGTCATATAAGAACCATTCCGTTATCAGTACAGCTCAAAATTGTTATGAGAAACTAGTTAGATATATATAAAGCATTGTATAAGAAAATTATAAAAAAAGTTAACAATATATAAAGCCAATAAACAGTTATTTATAGACTTGAGCCCTAAGGTCAAGTCTTAATTTAGGAATTTTAAATGCGCTCCCTGCCCCATAAAAGGGCCTGAAAATTATGACTCTGAAGGGATGCCTAAGACGGCTATGTCCACTTCAGGGTCTCAGCTAATTATATATAGTCAAATTCAAGTTTTTTTAAAGCCCCCCTAGGGCTCTCATACTTAAAAATGCGAGCAAATAGCACTTAATCCATATTTAGCTTAGCAGAGGCCTTTGGGCACTGCTAAAGTACAGAGGTAAATCACACTAAGCAAAAAAAAATCGGACATGGGACAGAATTCTTCCCCGTTTTTCTCACAGTGGAGCGAATTTTTCAAGTGTTTGTTGATGATCCAGGGGTTTTAGACCTTCCTTTAGGGCTCCGCCATAAGTGGCTTAGGAATTTTCTCCCTTTCCAAGGTAACTTAAAATGCCTATCTTTAAAGCTTTTTTCAAAGCCTTAGCCACAAAGGATTTCCGAATGAATATTTCTTACAATGTTATATAGCAAGGATTTCCACGTGGTTTTTTCATTTAAGGCTAAACCATAAGGTATCATAAGAATATTTTTTTTAGCTAGCTTAATACATAAGGCTTAAATAGCCCTATCCCCTGCCTCTTATTTAGACAATCTGGAAAAATAATTCCCTAAAATGAAAACCCCCGGGCTTTCCCGGGGGTTTAGATTTGATATTTTAAGAGGCCTCAGATGCGGAAGTCCCGGCTTCCGCCCTCTATGGCGGTGAGCTGCTTGGTTACCAAGGCGCGCACCTTGGCGTTGGGCACCACACCTATCTCGGACTCTATCAAGGCGTTTCCCATGGCCAGGGTCTTGGGGGAGGCGTAGTCCACCAGGTACTCCTTTAGGGTCATGAGGGCGTTGGGGTGGCAGCAGTTGAGGATCTTTCCGGACTTGCACAGGGCCATGAAGCGGTCTCCGGTGCGTCCCTCCCTATAGCAGGCCGTGCAGAAGCTGGGGATGTGCCCTAGCTCCATGAGCCAGGATATTACCTCATCCAGGCTACGGTTGTCGTAAACGTCAAACTGCCGGGTGTTCTCGGTCTCCTCTTCATAGTAGCCGCCCACCGAGGTTCTCGAACCTCCGCTTATCTGGGAGACGCCTAAGTCCAGAACCCGCTCCCGGCACTCCTGGCTCTCGCGGGTGGAGACAATCATTCCGGTGTAAGGGACGGATATGCGGATGCAGGCCACTAACTTCGCGAAGGTGTCGTCCGTTATGCCTCCATTGAACTTGGAGGGGTCGATGTCCTCGGCGGCCCTTACCCTAGGAACACTTATGGTGTGGGGACCCACGCCGTGGACAGCCTCCAGGTGCTCGGCGTGCATCATGAGGGCCGCGAACTCGTAGCGGTAGAATTCCAAGCCAAAGAGCACACCCAGGCCCACGTCGTCTATGCCACCAAACATGGCCCTATCCATGGCCTCGGTGTGCCAGTCGTAGTTGTGCTTGGGGCCGTAGGGGTGGAGCCTCTCGTAGCCCTCGCGGTTATAGGTCTCCTGGAAGAGGATGTAGGTGCCTATGCCGGCGTCCCTTAGTTTTTCGTAATTATCCACCGTGGTGGCCGCGATGTTTACGTTTACCCTGCGTATGGCGCCGTTCTTGTGCTTGATGGAATAGATGGTCTTGATGGACTCCAGGATATACTCGATGGGGTTTTTTATCGGGTCCTCACCGGCCTCCAGAGCCAGCCTCTTGTGGCCCATGTCCTGAAGGGCGGTAACCTCCCGGACGATATCCTCCATGGAGAGCTTACGCCTCGCGATTGTCTTGTTGGAGGAGTGGTAGGGGCAGTAGAGGCAGCCGTTTATGCAGTAGTTGGACAGATACAAAGGCGCGAACATCACTATGCGGTTGCCGTAGAAGTCCATCTTTATCTTCTTGGCCAGCTGGAATATCTCCTGGTTCTTATCCTCCAGCTGACACTCCAAGAGAACCGAGGCCTCCCTATGGCTTAAACCCTTCTTGTGGCTGGCCCTCTCCAGGATGTCATCAATGAGTTCCCTATTGCAGGCGTTTTCCCTTGCGTACTGGAGAGTCTCCAGCACCTCGCCGTGGTGGATAAACTCCCCGGCATGAAGCGATTTTGGATCGTACATCTTTAACTCCTTCCGGGTCGGAGTCACCTCCCCGTCAGCGCGCGATTGTTCCATTAGTTCAGATTTTCCCTAAGTCGAATCCAGGATGGTCGCCCCGGGAAGCGTTTATTTGATAGCCAATTGTGTTAATGCGCCTCTCCACGCAGAAACGGCAGGCGCTGGCCTTGTCGCCCACGCAGATCTTGTTGTCGTAGAGGAGGTATTTCTTCCTAACCTTTGGCGGGGTGAGTATGGGCATGATGACATTGGCCCCGGCCAGGACCCCTTTTTCCCTTCCCTCCCCGTCCAGGGTACCTAGGGCCGTGGTCGCGGGAAGTAGAGCCTTTGGCTCCATGAGCCTTATTAACCCCAAGAGAAAGAGGGTTAGATCCACGTCACCCGCGGGAGAGCTCGCGAAAGGCGTATCCTTGTGGGGAATGAAAGGACCAATCCCCACCATGTGGGGAGAGAGCTCTTTGATGTAGAGTAAATCCTCGGC
>JAITJT010000146.1 GCA_031278795.1 Deltaproteobacteria bacterium
CTACCAAAAGAAAGGACCATCTATGGGCTACTTCTACCTGGGTCTGGCCTTTTTGGGCGCGGTGGTGCCCTACGCCTTTCTGGGACAGCTTATCGCCACGGGAAAGTTCACCCTCCAGGACGTGAAGGTTGAGGCCCTGGCCAATCCTGTGAGCAGCTACCTGGCCGTGACGGTCTTGGTGGCCATTTTAGTCACTTGGGTCTTCATAGTCCTGGAGGGGAAGAGGCTCAAGATGAAGGGCCTGTGGCTGCCCTTTTTAGCTACCCTTTTGATAGGTGTGGCCTGCGGGCTCCCCCTCTTTCTCTTCATGCGCAAGATTAATATCGATAAGCGCGACGCCCTCTACATTATCCATGAGGAGACGGTGGTAGCGCCTCCCACCTTGCCGCCTCCGGCCCCCCACGTGAGGCCCAGGCGCTAGGGAGGGAACTTTTTTCCCTTGTATTTTTTTAGGCATTGTGGCAAAGAAGCCAAAGAATTTTTAGTAGATAGCACAAAAAATGTTTTAGGAGAGTTTATTTTGGCTGAGACACTTAGCGACATAGTTTTCAATTACGAGGCGGAAGGCGAGGTGCTCTCGGAGGAGCTGGACCGGGTCATCCTCCAGAAGGGCGTATGGGCAGTCATCCTTTTCCGCTACCGGGAAAGGAACCGCAAGACAGGCGAATTCGGCCCCCCCAAGGCCTGCCTGAGGCGCTACCAGAAATACAAGGGGGACTACAAAAAAAGGGACTCCATCAACCTTTCCCAGGAATCGGCCCAGGCCCTGGTGGACCAGCTCAGCGCCTGGATGGACGAGGGGCTCTTGGGAGAGGACAACTCCGAGTCCGGGATGGATTGATAGAGAGGTAGACGTGTACGAGCTTAAGATAACCAACCATTTCGCAGCGGCCCACAACCTCAGGGAGTTCTACGGCAAATGCGAAAACCTTCACGGCCACAACTGGTTTGTGGAGGTGAGGGTCAGGGCCAAGGACCTAGACAAGATAGGGCTAGTGATGGATTTCGGGCTCATCAAGAAAAGCCTCAATGTGGTTTTAGATGAGCTGGATCACAAGTACCTAAACGAGCTGGAATACTTCAAGGAGAGGAACCCCTCCTCGGAAAACATCGCGCACTTCATTTTCACCAAGCTCGCCCCCTTGATTGAGAAGGATTCGGAAAAGAGGGTAAAGCTCCACTCCGTCTCCGCCTGGGAGTCCAACAACGCCTCGGCCACCTATGTCGCGGACGATGATCTCTAAAAAGGCGAGGCTCTATACCTATCTCTATTCCAGTTTTTGTTTATTTATTTACCTTAAAGGCGCTTTCAATACAGCGCAAACAAAGAGTTAGAAATATCTCTAACTTTTTTAAAAATTATTCCAAGAACATTCCAGAGAATAATTTGTCTAAATTGATTTTTTCCCTAAATTTCCCTTGACTTTCACTTGAGTTTTGTTTATAGTAAATTCATAAAGTCCCCCAATGGACGGGGGATTGTTTTGCCAAGGCAGGCGCTTTACGCTCAAAACATGTTTTGAGGCCGTGTAAGCGCTTTTTTTATGCCTAAACCCATCAATCAGCCAAGGACTGGCTTTATCCAAATGTTTCTAACCCAACAATTATGGAGCAAGTTATGAGCGCAGTCCAAAGCACATCCTCGAGCGAAAGCTTCCTAGACTTTCAGGCCCCGGCCACCGTGCGCCAGGCCTCGGTAACCTACACCGATGGCGCCCCCAACATTGTGGCCCAGATCATCAAGAGCGGGGCCCCCAAGCCCCACGCCACCGTGTCCAACACCATGGTCGCCAGGGTGGACTCCTACACCCCACCTCCGGGCATAAATCTCGCCCACTATCTGGCCCTAGACGTGGACAAGGCCGACGACTACAACCCCACCACCGTGGTGGACGCTATCCAGCGCTACTTCAACGTGAGGCCGCGCCGGGAACCCATAGCCGATCCCCAGGATATCGCCTCCACCGACAGCTACCCCACCCTGGTCATAGACGAGGCCTCCAACTACGCCAATTTGAAGCCCTACCACTACAGCATTAACGGCATCGAGCGCAAGGCGGATCTATCCTCCTTCTACGCTGATAGCGGGCATATGCAGGTGAGGATAAAGGGCACCGGCGTAACCAGCATCAAAAGCCCGGCCACGGACGCCAAGCCTGGCCTGGAGGTGGGGCCCATCAAGACCGGAATGGCCTACTATCCACCCGAGTACGCCGCCCAGATGGCCTCCTCCAGGCTCACTAACATGATGGACACATCCGACAAGATGCCCACCTATGAGGTTGGCCCCGATCTCAACAGAGGGGTAAACGACACGCTCCCTGAGGTGGCCGCCACCCTGGCGCCCCTGCGCGCGGCGCTTTTTAATGGCGGCTCCAGGTACCCCCAGTCGGGCTCCCTGGGGACTTACGGCTCTAGCCTCCCCCTCAACCAGTCCGCTGTGAATCTGAGCATGGTCTGAGTGAGCCTTTTCTTTCCAAGCAAGCTAGACAGTTCAGAGATTTTGATTTTTTGGCTTGGGCTAGCTAGTCCATTATTTGGGATTTTCCTAGCTAAGTTGGCTGATACTGCGGAGTTGTTAAATAGATCCAAGGCACCTAAGGCCCCTGTCAGGGCCAAAGGTGCCTTGTTCATTTTAGAGTAAGATGCCCTCTCAAAGGTTTTACATAGCCTCAGGCGAGTTGGCACAGTAGGAGGGTAGGGCGTCTTCCAAGAAACATGAACATGTGAGAGATATCATAGAGCCTATGGAGATAAATGCCTCTAGAGAGCGCATTTATTCTGGAAGGAAACAGGGAGGCATGATAAAAGCTGGATAGCTCTTGTGGCTTTTCAGTTATTTATGTAAGCCCTAGCGGCAACTCATCTCGGTATTAAAGACCACCCAATCCTTAAACCCTAGCTAGATTGTAAAAGACTTTCTAGCTGGGGCTTTTTTTATCTTAGGCAATTGAATTTTTTTTCGATTTTAGAAAAAGATAAAATATTCGCGTAAAACCTCGATCATCTGAAGCAAACGGAGAATCGAGGAAGCTCTCAGCGTGGGAATATTATATATATAATATAATTTATAATATTTTATTATATTAACACTAGATTACATATATTATTAATTGATTGCTTATAATTTAGATCGTTATACGATTTAATACCATGGTCAGGTAAAAAAAGAAATTGGGAAAAATTGTAAAAAAACAGCGTCAAAGGCGAGATAGTCCAGTATCTATGCGGGTTCTAGAAAAAATTTACCCCCTAGACTCAAGGGCGGTTTTGAAAAACCCCCCGTAAAATAAGGACTTTATGGAGGATGTGAGTGAAAAAAAATTTTTTTACCCTAGAAGTTTTTTTTAAGGATCGGAATAAGTGCTGATTTTACGGGGGGAAAAAAAAGAAAGACAAAATCTAATTTTTTATTTTTTCAGGCTTTTCGACTAGGTCGAATTGTACACTGTGATTATGGACAGAGAGTTCTGTTCAAACTGTCAGAGAAAAGAACAAGACACGCTTGAAGGAGGAATAGACAGCTGTGGCCCGGAGTAAGGGGTAGGAAAGGGTAGGTGAAGCGCTCGGATTTAGGTTATTTGTAAAATTTAGGGATTTTTTTAAAGATTTGTTCACGGATGCAGTTTCTCCAGAAAAGCCTCCAAGGTTATCGAGAGGTTTTTACTGGCAAGCCCTAACAACTAAATAACGGAGGACATCATGAGAAAGCGTTATACCAACAACAGAGAGATTAAGGTGGCTACTAAGGAAACCCCGATATTGACGAGCGGAAACACCTGGATTAACCACATGGGCTCGATTATCACTCTTAGAACCATCGAGACAACGGGAATTTATGACACTTGCAGCATTGCGGCTATCAACAACATGGTTGGATATCAGGCCATAATCAGTAAGATTGAGGACTTAGAAGGCCTGAGAGGGGTAGATGACATAGATTACGAGGGCTGCGACTCGGACGAAGATCTCGCGCTCGAGATGATGAAAATGCTGGAGAGGCAGGGCATGAGGACTCAGAAATATATCTGCCGGAGCTTGCTTACGACCCTGGAAGGCCACATTGAAGACACAAGGGAGGATGCGAATAGCTCTGAGATGGAGCTCAAGTTCAAGAACTTGGTTGAGATTTTGGACTTGGGTCGTCTCGAACAGAGAGTGATAAGGTTGCTTTTGTGCATACAGCACTTTGATACGTTAAGCTATTACCTCAAGAATCACCTTGATATATTCAAAGTGATTAACAGACCTATTCTTACAAACATATTAAACACCACAAGCAGTGAGATTTCTAAGTGCATAAAGGGCAAATTGTCCGTCATGGAACTCATATGCGGAGACATCAACGACGATCTTGAGCTCCAAGATGTATTCTACTCGCTTATGGACGCTCCCAGCTCGCTGGATGCGCTAGATAATTTTGCGCCACTGAAGAAGCCGATTTTGTCTGTAGAGGATTTTTTTGTGGACAAGGAGTCTTTCTCCATGATGAAAAAGCTTCTGGCTTATGACTCAGAAACTCCAACCCACATATTACTCTATGGGCCGGCAGGAGTCGGAAAGACTGAGTTTTGCAGGACACTTACGGCTGCCTCTGGGCTCAAGGCTTTCGAGGTTATTCCGGAAATTAAAATATCGGAACACAGAAGTAACTTGATCCTGGCTGACGCTTTCGTGCGTAAGGAGAAGAACGCGGTTCTTGTAATTGATGAAGCTGACAAACTGCTCACAGGGTCCAATAACGCTAGCGCCCTCGACGAAATATTGGAGCTTTATTCAAGGACTGATGGCAATTCCATCGGCTGGCTGGACGCTTTCATGGAAAAAGCAGGATCCAAGTGTATCTGGATTATTAACAATCACATGGGACTCAGAGATACCGTGATCAGGCGCTTCGCCTACTCTGTTAGTTTCCCGAACCTTGGGAAGAAGGAACGGATAAAGATTTGGCAAACGACCAAGGGAAAATTGGAGTCTCTCGGATCCTCCCTTTTGACGGAAGAAGAGCTCAAGAAATTGGCATCTACTTATCAGGTAAGCCCAGGCATAATTGGTCAGTCATTTAGGAAAAGCCTCGAGGCCGACCCTGAGGACGCTGAAACCTTGAATTCCTACATAAACAGGCAAATTATGGCCCATGAAAAACTGTCCAGACAAGTGAGTAAGTCAATTCACTTGGAGGATAATTACAGCCTAGAGAGTGTTTGCTCAGTGCCGTCAGCTCGCGAGATAGTCGACATTCTCAAGAGATACAAGGCGGGTACTAAAGATTTGCCTTACACCAGACGCCATGGGATTAAGTTCCTGTTCCACGGACTGCCAGGCACCGGTAAAACCGAATTTGCCAATTACCTGGCGAACACCCTCGATATGGAGATTGTCCATGGGCGTTATTCGGAAGTGCTCTCCCCATATATGGGTATGGCAGAGATAAATCTCAACGACTTGTTTAACAGAGCCCAAGTTTCAAACGGAATTCTGTGTATCGATGAAGTTGAATCGTTTTTGACTGTGCGAGACTACTCGGTGCTTCACCACTATCAGATTATTATTAATGAGTTTTTGACGTGCCTCGAACGCTTCAATGGCATTTTCATAGGTACAACCAATAGGGGCGAAGTCATGGATCTTGCCGCCATAAGGCGATTCACTTTCAAGGTGAAATTTAGTTCCCTTGATGGGAGCGCGAGAGTTGAACTGTTCAACAAAATGCTCTTGCCCATCTCCAAAAACTCCCTTACCGAGCCGGAGAGGCAGGAGCTCCTCTCCATCAACAGCATAACGCCAGGTGATTTTTCTAACGTAGCCTCCATTTACAAATGGAAATCCTCTGTGAGGCATAGCAATTTGGAGCTTTTGGAGGCACTGAAGATTGAAGCGTCTTTTAGGGAAAATGGATCCTCCATCAAGAAAGCTAGTGAAGCTTTCGGAGAATCAGAAAAAATTAAGATTAAGAGGGTTAATTGACTCTGAAAGACGGAGTTCGGGGATTTTTAGCACATTTTTTAAACTTACCCAGGACGGCTCTCGTCTTGGGTAAGACTAACCGGCGAGACGCCGCAACCAGAAAGGATTTAATCATGACTACTTCATCAAAGATTATCGACAATTTGAATCAGGTCCCCCAAGCGCTAAACACCATGGCGCAATTTCATGCGGACATTTCCCGCTCACTCGAAAACGTGATGGGCAGTCTGGGTTTGACATATGTCAATTGGAACTCTCCAGATCTTACAGAGCTAGATGATGATGCCTTTTCGAGGCCTATCTGGGACAGGAAAAAGTTTTCGGCCTTCACCCAGATGCCACTGGTGTCAAGCTCTCACTACTTCACCAACAGAGATTTCCTCTCTCTCCCCAGGAGCATTAAAAAGGGAGATTTCGTGGTAAGCATCGAAATCACGCCCAACAGGGCCTTCTACCAGCTCGATAAGAAAAAGTCGCCTCCAGCGACCGCCCTTCCCCTGAAGGCTCCGCTCCTCTTGGCGTGGGCTCATATTTTCACTGAAGACTCGAGGGAGATTTTCGAGAACTTTTTCTGCAATCTCGATGATTACCCCTATGACGTGGAAGGGGTTTTCGTTCCGGACAATGAAAACCTAACTGGATGGGCTGGGAGGTTCGACCTTGGAGCGTTCTTGGAGGACCAGACCTCACTCATAGAGACGCTAGGAAAAATTCTCCCCAAAAAGGCCTAGTGGGAGTTTTAGAATTCGTCTCATCTTAAAGGCATTTTGATTTTTTAAAATTTTTCTCATGAGCAGGGCGACTTCTTGCCGCCCTGTTCAAAAACCATCAACCGTTAGCGTAATGACTAACGAAAGGAGCCATACCATGAACACATCGCACAAGAGTGAAAATCTCACAAACGTTTCCTTGTCTATCAACATTTTGGCCCAATACGGAGACAACCTTGGCAGTTCTCTCGCCACTTTGGGAAAAGAGCTAAGTCTCAAACTTGAGCAATGGGGTTCCCCAGGTTTCACCCACTTTGAGGAAACACATGATATGTGGGCGACCCCCATCTGGGACAGGGATGATTTCAATACGTTTTCCCTGCTTCCCTTGGCTCAGTCGTCCCATTATTTCATCAACAGGAACTTAGAGGTGGCTGGAATAAGGGGCACCAGAAAGGGCGATGCTATCGTAAGCATAATCGCGCTTCCCAATGGAGCCTTCGAAAAGGCTGGCCTCGAAGAGAATCCCAACCTCACGTCCATCCCAGTGGAAGCCCCTATCCTCAGGGCTTATGTCCATATGGTGAAGGAGGACTTCAAAAATCAGTCCTTCAGAAACCTTTACAACAACTTGCAGGATTTCCCCACAGATGTTGACGGCTTTTTCGAACCGGCTATGCCAAATGTAGCCGCATGGGTGCGGGAGTTCGACCTCGGGAAATTCCTCAGTGACCCGCAGGAAGTGATAACCGCAGTCGCAGACATCCTCAAAACAATGGTCTGAGCCACTTTTCGGAATTTTTGCTCTCGGATTACTATTTTTTTAGCATCAAAGGCCAGGACGCTAGTCGCCCTGGCCTTTTTAATAATATTGGTGCTATACCTTAGGTTTTAGAAATTATTATTCAGGATCTATATTTTCCGTTTCAGTTGTTTTTTCCTTTAGTTGTTTCTTTTTCCGTTTTTCGTCATATTTTTTGCTTTCCTTTTCAGCATCCTCTTCTCGCTCACTTATTAATTTTTTGATTTCATTTACTATCTCCATATATCTGTCCCTTATTTCTTTACCTCTTATGACCACCACATTTGCACCAAATCCAAGCAGCCAGTTGCATATTTCTTCAATGTTATTACCATCCATTTTTAGCTTAATCCAATTTTTGAATTTGCCATCTTTTACTATTTTGGGTGTACCGTCTTTAATACCTGGCCATTTTCTTTCAAAAATATATTGTTTCATTTCAGGTTTGAAATTGACTTCAACAAAGTAAGTTTTATCTCCGTGCATAAAACCGAAAGCGTTTGGTTTATCAATTTTTTTCTCAAGTAATGTTTGAGGCACTTGGTAATCTAATATTTTAAGATTTTCGATCCTGTGAAGAGCAAAAGTTCGTACTTTTAAGTCGTGTTTTAATATAACTCTCTTCTTTTCAATGCCGTCTTTGTTACTCACATGAATATCTTTTTCGTTAATCACAAATGTATCTATATAAATCTTGCCGCTGTGGGCATAGATATTTACTGGTAATGTTATATAATCAGGTTTTTTCTTGGATATATTATTTTCAGTTTTACCATATGAAATTGAGCAAAGTTGTTGCTTAGTTTTTGCTTCAATTACGTCTTGAAGTATTGTTTTGACATTTGAAAAATCAATGTATCCATATGGATGAAATTGTGTTATTGCATTTTCGTATACATCTAAGAGAGCCACGAGTTTAGGATCATAGCTATCTTTAGTTATTAAATATTTTATAGTATCTGTTATTCCCTTAATTATTTCAAGTTCTTCAGCCGTAAACAATTCTTTATTAGTCTTTAATTTAGCAATAGTTTGATAGAACAGGTTATTGTCTTGACTTTTAACATGGTCAATCAGATTTTTTTCTCTTAAAAAAATAGTAAGATCTGATTCAAAAGTTGTAATTTGTTTTATAATTTCATCCCCTTCACCTACTTTTGACAGGTCAATGATATCTCCAAATCTTAGTTTGAGTAATCTTAAAATATCGTTAATTTTTCTGTCACTGCAGCCTGAAAATTCTCGTTCCTCCTTAAGTCTGTTGGTGGTTATAGCTATCCTCGGATTGTTTAATACCAAACTAAGGGCACATAACAGTCTCTCCTTATCTGTATATCGTCCAATTGTCATTTTTTCTCACACATTTTTGTTATTTTTTATTCACTTGTCATAGAATTTTTATCAATTTCTCTCAAA
>JAITJT010000186.1 GCA_031278795.1 Deltaproteobacteria bacterium
AGCAGTGGATGTGTTATCTAAAGCAAATCCGGTAGGCTTTTGGCCACCGGGCTCAATATTATCAAGAACGCTGGGAATTTCTGGGTCTTCATTCATAGCATGTCCATAAAAATCCTAAAAATTACGTAAATTTACGTGCATTATTACGAGCTATCTTTTAAATGTTTTGGGCGCTTTAAGGGTGGCGACCTTAGCCTGGCTAAGCTCTAGGAAAAAAGATTCAATGGCTAGTGGAGCTTTCCTGGGAGCTCTCACCCTCCGGCCGCTCGGAGGCGGCCGGAGGGGTTTTAGTTGAATCCTGGGAATCAGTTTTAGCCGCGTCCTGGGCCTCATCCTTAGCCGCGTCCTGGGCCCCATCCTTAGCCGCGTCCTCCTCCGGAAGAGTCTCGGCGTAGAGCTCCAGGACGTGCCTCACCTTGATGTCATCATGGTTCTGGGAGAGGAGGTCCATGAGCTGCAGCATACAGGCCGGACAGCTGGTGGCGACCACCTGGGGGGAGACGCTCTCTATGCTCTCCCTCTTTCTCTGTCCAATCTTAAGGGAGAGGTCATAGTGGCTGAGGTTGAAGCTTCCGCCGTTTCCGCAGCAGCGCTCGGCCTCGGGCATCTCTTGGTAGCGGTAAGCTGGGAGGGACTTTAGGATCTCTCTGGGCTCCTCCCAGACGTTTAAGGATTTTCTTAGGTGGCAGGGGTCGTGGTAGGTGACGATGGGAAGCTCTGGGCTATCCTCTGGGGGAGTGGGTGGCTTTGGGAAGCTAAGCTTTAGGTCATTAACCATAAAACTAGTCATGTCGCGGGTTTTCTCGTGGAGATGGCTTATGAAGGCCCTCTCGCCTAGGCCAAAGTACTCCCGGAAGCGGTACCAGTGCTCAACTATGGTGGCCGCGCAGCTGGCGCAGGGGGTAACTAGATAGTCGAAGTTCTCTTGGGATAGGTAGTGGAGGTTCTCTTTCACCAGGGTTATGAAGCCGTCCCGGTCACCTGAGGACAGGAGGGGTATGCCGCAGCAGACCAGGTTCTTGGGCATAAAAACCCCCACTCCGTGGTGCTTTAGAACCTTGAGGCTGTCCATTGATAGTTCTGGGAAGAGCTTATCCGGAACGCAGCCCGGGAAGAAGGCCACCTTGGGGGAGCCTTTTTTAGGCACAGTTGAGATGGAACCCATTTTCTCGCTAAAGGAGGCGAAAGGGATGGAGGGCACGTGGCGCCTCCCCAGGATGGGAATCATTATGGGAACGGAGCTGGTGCCCAGGGTCTTGTTTTCGGATTTTAAAAAGGGGTACTGGAAGATGCTTAAAAAGGAAAGACTTAGGTTAAAAAGCCTAGGCCTAGGTAGTATCAGGGAAAAAATCAGGCGCTTGATGGGTCCTAGACCCAAGTAAGAGGCGACCAGAGCCCTAGCGCTGATGAAGATGTCCATGAGCCTGGCCCCTGACGGGCAGTTCTTCTCGCAGGCCCCGCAGAGGAGGCAGCGGTTGAGCCTCTCCCCCACCCCTTTCGCGTCCCGGGTGAGCTCCATCCCCAGATCCTCTAGAAGGGATACCTTACCCCGGGCGACGTCAGCCTCCCTGAAGCTGGCCCCGTAGACCGGGCATACAGACTGGCAGAAGCCGCAGCGCATGCACCTGATGAGCATGTCATCTAAGCCCTTTAAGAGCCCCATGAGCTCATAGAGGCTATGCCTTTTGCCCGGGATTACCGGAAGGCCTGGTGTTTCTGTTTCTGTCATATAGTTAAACTATCTTTTTACTGGCGTTAAAGAGGAGCTTGGGGTCTAGGGCTTCTCTAATCCTTTTAGAAAACTCAATGGTCGCCCTATTGGTCTCCTTTTCCATCCACTTGGCCTTGGCAATCCCTATCCCGTGCTCCCCTGAGAGGGTGCCGCCCAGGCTCAAGGCCACCTGGAATATCTCATCCACCATAGCCTCCACCCGGGAGAACTCCTCTTTGTCTCTTCTGTCGCAAAGTATGGTGGGGTGGAGGTTACCGTCACCAGCGTGCCCAAAGGTACCCACCTCCAGCTTGTATTTCTTGGAGAGCCTCACTATCTCAGAGACCATCTTGGGTACCTGGGAGCGCGGCACTGTGGCGTCCTCCAGGACCGTGGAGGGTTTTACCCTGGCTAAGGCCGGAAGGGTGTTGCGCCTCGCCTCCCAGAGGCGGTTCTTCTCACTTTCGTCCTTGGCCATCCTCACTTCCCTGGCCCCGGTTCTCTGGCAGATCTCCTTAATCCTAACCGAGTCATGCTCCACCTGCTCCTGATAGGGCCCGTCCACCTCCAGAAGCAAAATTGCCCCGGCCGTTAAGGGAAGCCCTATCTTGGAGTAGTCCTCCACCACCTCCACGCATTTCTTGTCCAAAAACTCCAGGGTGGAAGGAAGTATATGGGCGGCTATGATGGCCGCCACGGCCTCTGAGGCCCTATCCACCCCGTCATAGATGGCGAGCATAGCCCTGGCCGCCGCTGGCGGCGGCAGGAGCTTAAGTATCAGCTTGGAAAAAACCCCCAAGGTGCCTTCCGAGGCTAGCATCAGCCCAGAGAGGTTATAGCCGCTCACGCACTTAACCGTCCTGGATCCGCACTTGATGAGCTCCCCCCTATAGTCGAAGAACTCCATGCCCATGAGGTAGTCCTTGGTGACACCGTATTTAAGGCCCCTTAAGCCTCCGGCGTTAAGGGCCACGTTTCCGCCCAAGGTGGAGACCTGCTGGGACCCGGGGTCCGGTGGGTAGAAGAGCCCCTTCTCCAAGACAGCGTTTGCCAAATTGAGGGTCACCACCCCGGGCTCAACCACGGTGTAGAGGTCAGCTTGGTTGATTTCCAATATGCGGTTTAGCTTGGAAGTGAGTATCACCAAGCTATCCCCGGGCTCAGGTATCACCGCCCCGGAAAGATTGGTGCCCGAGCCTCTCACGGTTATGGGGAGTCCGGCCTCATAGGCCGTCTTCACGGCCTTCCCCAAGAGTTCACTTGAGTCCGGAGCTACAACCAGGGAGGGAGTCTTGGGGGGAAGCACCGCGGAGTCATAGGCGTAGCTTAAGAGATCCGACTCCTCGGACAAGACGCTCCCCTCCCCCAGGAGGGCTTTAAAATCTTTTATGAGGGCTTTGGAAATGGTCATGCGTCTCCACCGTGAAGAGAATTTTCTCTCTCCATAACTACTAGCGGATTATATCCATAATTTGGCGAGAAAATTAAATTAACACCCCGGATTATAGATAATTTTGATGATTTAAAACAGCTTTTGGCATTCTAAGAAAGGGGGGATTTGGGGGGCTTTTCCCCTTTCCTCTCCTCTTAGTGGCTTTGGAACTAAATCATATAGAAGGCTCACAACTTTTAGGGCATATAATTTTTTTGACTATGATGAGCTTTGACATAAGATAACAAGTATATATAATTTGATGTTGAACGCTTGGGAAAAACGCGGGATTTGCCTAAATTAGAAAGCGCGATCAAAAAGCTCATAAGCCTAAAACACATCAAAAAAGCTAAAAAAGTTGCATTGTCAAATATTTATAGATATTTAAGATTAATTGCATCTACTTAATATTAATTTTATTTAATAAAGCGCTGTAAAAAAATTCTTGCAAACATCACACAAAAATATTTAACCATGAAATTTAGGTGCCCCTATGAAAATCATAATATTTACGCTATCAATCACGCTTTTTTTCCTAAATACCCAACTCTTTGCCGCCAACAAATCCTTCTACGGCTTCAGCTGCACTCAGGACT
>JAITJT010000280.1 GCA_031278795.1 Deltaproteobacteria bacterium
ATCAACTTGATTGACCTCTTTGAGCTAGCTTCCATCATGAACAGATACAATATTGGCTTGAGGATTCTGAGGCTCCTGGAGATTAAGAACGTGGACAAGGACTTCTTTGACGATCTGGAAAAATGAAGCTTATGGTTTAAGGCCTATGTAGTTGGAACACCCAAAAGTTCCTATTATGTTTGCTACAGCTAACAAAAGTTTGCGATCTGCTAAACTACATCTGTATATTTTCTCATATACTAGTGCAATCTTGGACCATATTAGCGATATCCGCTGCTAAAGAAGTATCCACTGCAACAATGAATCTCCACAGCTACAAGCGGCCTCTGCCCCTACAGCTAATCTCCACTGTTATTTAGCGCCTCCGTGCTATAAGCGCATTTTTAGCGTTGTATAGATACAACGCCCGCTAAAACTCTGTATAAAGCCTTATCTTTTACGCACCAGCTACTTACGCGAGACAGATCCCTAACCTCTGCGCTATTAACTGAGCGAAAATCTTCAAACAAGTTAATTGTAAGGCTTTAAAGTGTTAGCCAGTGGCTATCCCTGCCTCCATCAATTTTATCCCCAGTGGGGGATTTAATAAAGCTAGAGCCTTGGCTTAATCCTAGATTTACGCCGTTTACTCAGTTATTGATTTAATGATTTTCTGATTTAAATAATTTGACTTCCAGCAAATGTCCGTCTTTTCACCATGTTCTAAACCATGAAAACCAAGCTGTAAAGTAAAGAGCGATGCACTTAATAAGCTTCTTTATATTTTAGCGTGCAGGGCCATGAGGGGTGCCCGGGGCTTTAGGCCAAAGGATATGTAGAGGGAGAGGGCGGGGAGGTTCCAGGAGGCCGTCTCGGCCTTTATGGTTCTTCCGCCTCTCTGGTGGAGGCGGGTGAAGAGGTTGTTCATGAGAAGGCTGCCCAGGCCTAGGTTGCGCCTGTCCTCGTTTACGTGGAGGATGGAGAGGATGGAAAAATCTCCTATGAGCTCAGCCATAGCAAAGCCCAGGGCGGTACCGTTACGCTGATCTATGGCGAAAATGGCTATGTCACCTCTGGAGAGGCCGTCCTGGGTGAGCCTGTTCCAGAATTTCCTGGAGAAGTCCTCCGGAAGGAAGGGGCTGTGGAGGTGGTGGCCGTCATAGAAGAGATCCCCTAGCTGGTTTAAGAGGCTTGAGAGGTCCACCTCCTCGGCGCTTTTGACTATGACCGAGCCAAGCTTGGGGGTAGGGGTATTCTCGCTTCCCTTATTTTGGGGTTTTATGGGGCCCTCCAGGACCGTGGATATCTCGGCTGTCACGAAACCAGCCTCGGTGAATCCTCGGATGAGGGAGGGGTCGTGGGGGAGCTTCACCGAGAGGAACTGGTAATTCTCCAGCTTGGCCAGCACCCGGCTCTTGGCGGCTAGGGAGAGGGCGGTCTTCTCCCTGGATATTGGATCGAGGTCCACCACATAGGGCCCCTTGAGCCTGGCGGTCTTGTAGCCCAGGATTTGGGTCTCCAAATCCTGGTGGTGGAAGATTATTAGACCCATGGCCGGGTGCTTGTCATCCACCCAGAGCACCTTGGAGCGGTCAAAGGCCACGTCCAGGGCCAGATCCTTGATTAGTTTTGGGTCTAGTACGGGATACCATAGGCAAAAGGGAGCCGGGAGCTCGTGCTGCTCCCGAGATATTAAGGTGAGGGTTCCAGCCAGTATCCTGGCCGTGGCCTCGTTATATTGCTTGCTTGCGCTTTCCATCGTCCCTTTTTAACCCACCCGCCTACTTTTAAGCCTCTTTGGAGGCCTGTGCCTTAAAGAGCTCATACTTCCTGGTGTTGTGGTAGCAGTTCCGGCAAACCTCAGAGCTCTCGTGGCCCAGGCTCCTACCCACCAAGTTCCTCTGAGCTTCCATGCGGTCACCCTTCCAGGCATCCCTTAAGCTTATATCCCCAAAACGCCCTATGGTGTGGCTGGGGAGGTTTGAGGCATCCTGGCCGCAGAACTGGATGCTTCCATCCCACTTCACCTCTAGCGCCAAAAAGACGTCCACGCATTTTCCCCGGGTGAGCCCGGAGGACTGGCTGGCAAGGTAGGGCTTTACTCTTTTAGCGCTTTTCACAAAATTGAGGTTGGTTAGATCGATTGCCACCTTGTCCACATATTCCAGCCACTTCCGGGTAAAGCCCTCCGGTGAGGCCTCCTCCAGCTCGTTTTCCAGAACGCTAGTGAGCACGCTCAGAAAAGGCCTCTTCCTCTTTCCCCTTAGCTTTGAGGCCATGATTATGTTTTCTTCCAGCCTCTCGTAGTTACTCAGCCTACGGTTGAAGAGATATTGCTCACGGTTGAGGCCCTGGAGGGAAAACTGCAACTCATCCAAGCCCATGTCCATGAAGTCCTTCATGAGCTCTTTTGTTAGCTTGAGGCCATTGGTGTAGACCTTGAGCCTTAGGCCCCTCTCCTTGGCCATTAAGGCTATGACCCTAGCCTCCTCGTGAAGCAAAGGCTCCCCCCAGCCGGTGAACCTTATGCCTGTGCCCGGATACTCCGCGGCCTCGTCAAAGATGCCTCTCGCCATATCCAGGGAAAGGTCACCCAGGGGCCTGGAGGAGAGCTGCCTGGAGCAGAAGAAGCAGTCCAGCTGGCAGCGGTTGGTGAGCTCCAAATTGATGAAGAAGGGAAAGGCCCTGGCCGGGTCATAGTCCGTTAGCCACTCCCTAGAGCTATAGATGTCATAGAAGGGATCGGACTCCTTTCCGTGTTTATAGGCGAGCATGGGTCTAACCCTTCAGGCCGTGGTAGACCGTCCAGACACCCATCACTATGAAGATGAATCCCGCGATGGTCTTCAAGACCGAGGGGTTCACTAAACGCCCCACCAGCGCTCCGGCCATGACACCCAGGAAGGTGGATACGACAAGCGCCAAGCTGGCCGCTATAAAAACCTCGAAGCGGCTCAAGGTGCCGCTAGCCACGAAGGTCATGGTGGCTATCTGGGTCTTGTCGCCCAGCTCGGCTAGGAATACGCTCAAGAACACCGGAATCATCATTTTAACGTCTACCATAAGGGGCCTCCCACTAAAATTTAAATGGTAGCATAAAATCGGGGCCATTGCCTCGAGTATTTGCCTCTTGTGGGAACTTTTAGATACATTTTGGCGTTTGGCGGACGCTTTTCTCTCTTAAGGCTATGGGAAAAAATATTTAAAAAAAATGTAAAATATTTTTTAGAATATAAAACCCATATTTTGAGATATTGTCTACCTCAGGGCTATAATCCCCATATACTGGAAGTTCTAAGACTTTACTCTCCATAACTTTACTCTCCAGGGCTCTATTTTTCCCTGGCTTTGATGAACATGCCATTGTATTCAAAGCTTTTTATTAAAGGCCTTGTATTAACGGCTTTGTTCTAAGGCTGTGCGATAAGGTTTTGTGTTGACGGCTTTCCGCTAAGGGATTTAATGTCAAAAATAAAACAACAATTTCCCGAGAAGCTCTCAAAAAGCGCGGAAGGGCCGGTTCCCAAGAACAGGAACCGGCCCCTTGATGCCCGCGACATGGCGCTCCACAAGTCATAAAATGTGAGAAAAGCTAGCCTCACATAACCGGATAAACTG
>JAITJT010000045.1 GCA_031278795.1 Deltaproteobacteria bacterium
CTCCAACAAACATATTTGTGGCTTCGGCTCTTAATCTCACTTACTATTCACAAGAGCCCCGGGAATCTTTTAAGGGCGCCTCACAGGTGAAGATAAACCAGGGCATAAATAATTTATCTCTTAAAAAGCTGTAGTATATATATTAAAACAACAACAGTCTCATATATATCCTTATTATAATAGCTTTCCAAGAAATCTTAGAATAGACTTCTAGAGCTATCTGGAGATATCTGGAGATATCTAAGCTATAAAAGTAGCCTTAATCACAAAGTGCAAACTATGTTTGAACACATCTTGCTGTGCGCATTTTGTAAAGCTAGCTAGGCATTTTAGAGGCATTATTTTTGGAGCGCCTTACTAAAAACGCAACTGCAAGCCGACCGAGGCCTCGTGGGACTTGGTTTCGCTTCCTCCCACAAAAGAATACTTGGCCGAGACCTCAGTCCGCGTCCCTAGGCGGTAACCGAAACCGGCAGCTAGTCCCAGGGAATCCCTGTCCAGGCCCTCCACCGGGGCCGAAAACTTGTTGCGGCCGGGGTCTTCTGAAAAGAAGGCTTGGGGCTCTTCCTTGGTCTGGCCCCGCAGTCCCTGCCAGTAGGCGCGGACGTTAATATAGGCTCTGTTCAAATTAAAGTTGGCATCGGCTCCGGCGCGAAGGCGGTAGATATTGTTCTGGGTACTTTCATAATTAAGGGAGTAAATACCAGCCTTTTCACTGTAGGCTGAACGCTCCGCATGGAAATAGTCAAAGGCCGCGAAGGGTCTCAGGGAGGTCTTTTCTCCCACCAGGAAGCTGCGGCCAAGATTTGCGCCCACTCCTTGGATGTCGCTTTTAAAAGCGCTTAGATATTGCTCGCTTTCCACACTTCTTATACCTTCAAAACGCATGGAGCCCATGGAGGCGCTTAGACCAAGCTCAAGCTCCCCTGGAAGGTCAATCGCTCCGTACAGGGAGACACCAGTGCCCCGGCCGTCCACATCAGAATCGAGGCTCTCATAGCGGGGAAAATCCAAAGACAGAGCTAGACCCAAGAGAAAGGAATCCGTAATCTGGTAATCGAGCCCAGCGGAGACCCCGTAGCCGCGTATCTTGAAAGTGCGCTCCCCGTTATGCCTGGAGTTTAGATAGGAAGGGGAGATCCACACACTGGCCCTCTCCTCCAGCTCTCCTGAACCCGCTGAGTCAGCAACATTCGCTCCACTATCCTCCGAGCCAGAAAGTTCGTATTTACGAACTAAATCCAAGGATCTCGTTGTCAAACGCGTAAACGCCGCATCCAGCCAGGAGGCGCTCATGAGCATAGCCAAGGGGGCGTTTTGGATATCGGTAGCTGCCCTCTGGTGGTTAACCGTGCGGGAGCTGGTTTGGGCCTTTACTGTCCCTAAGCTGAAAGCGAGCCCTTCCCAGGTGTAGTCATAGGCCCCTATGGAAAAGACGCCACTGGAGGCGGCCATTTGGGGGGATGCCACGGTGGAGCCGTCAAGGCTCTCAAAGGTGACAAAGGGGATTTGCCACGGATCCTCTACATTTCCATAGGTGAAAGGTTGTGGGTCGAAGTCGACAGTCGCGTAAGGGCTGATTGTTATGCTTGAAGCGATTATCGTGGTGGGCTCTCCGTCCACAAAGCTTGAAATCAAGGTGCTTCCGGCCTCAAGAGTAAAACTTAGAGCCTCCACCCTGCCAGCGTAATTGAGAGTGCCGCCTTCCACTTTGACGTTCAGGCTTTGTGGGCCAGTGATATTCCCCCTATAGGTGAGGGAGAAGTTTGGATCCGCTGTGTTGGCGATAGCCTCACCAAGTTGATTTTTTTTGAGCCCGAAAGTAAGCGAGGTGCTGTAACTGTAATCAAGAAAATGGTCTATGGGGTCCCAGCGCGATATTATGTCGCCTTGAATTTCCGCCCCGTTTAGGATGTTTATCTCGCCCACGTGGACGTTGGGCCCAATATATATGGCGATGGGGCGCCCATGGAAATTCACCTCCTCATCCGAGAGAGTCTGTCCGTCCAGGCTGGAAGGCCCTCCCAGAAGCTTCCCGCTCAAATTGAAGGCCTTAATCAGCGGGCCACCAATCTCAAGGTAATCTCCATATTCGTTCGGGTAGTATCCATATGACGTAAGCACTTCATAGACATAAGGCGCGCCCATGTCAAAACGGGCGGCTATTCCAAGCTCTCCCGTGGCCTCGATGGTTCCCGCGCTGTTGATTAGGTGTCCAGAGCCAAATGACACCAGGAGTCCCGTACCCAGCTCACCGTTCGCGGAAACCCTCACCCCTTCCGGTATGTGGACAGTGTTATCAAAGCCGTCCACGCGGATGCCCGCGGCTCCCACTCCGTACGCCAGGAGATCGGCTTTTTGGGTGAGAGTGTAGCCGTCACCGTAGAAGTGGACGCCAACGGCGTAAGGCTTGGTGTTGGGGACGCCGTAATCATAGCCTAGCCAGTTCGCATCGGAATCCAGCCCTAGGCTTTGAAAAAATCCCACTTGGTTTATAATCGTTTTGGAAGGATTCAGCTCTCCTTGATTGGCGTAAAAGTCCTCGTAGGCGCTCTTGTTGGAAAGCGCGAAAGTTGAGCCGCTAGATGCCCTATCCGCGGTAGCGTAAAGGGACAAGCCAAAAAACGCGCGCCTGTCAAAAATGAAACCGATATCCTCCAGGGCCGCCAGCTCCACTTCCATGAACATGGGATAGTTGACGATCTGGTAATGGGTCATCAGCCCATTTCTCACACCGAAATGGGAATCTTCCTGCTCACTCTCATGGGCCATGGGAACGGGAACGCCAAACACTTTAACGGCCGTTTCGCCTATGAACATCAGGTCCCCGGGATTGCTATTGCCCCATAAATCGTCACCGATTAGGATATCGCTTCTTAAGTTATTATGAAAGGAGGTATTCTCGCCAGTTATACCAAAGGTATGGCCTAGTTCATGGATGAGCGTCGGGGTCAGGGCGGTTCGGGTCTCCGGCAACTGGGAGTCCTTTTGGGTGTCAAAGAGATAATCGTCGATTACTATCAAGGCGTGAGCTCCCACAAGAGAGTCCCCTGGAACTCCCGATGGCTCCAGCGACAAGCTCTCCCCTAGAAGGAGCGCATCGTAAACACGGCCGATTTCTGATTCCTTGTCCTCGAAAAACAAAGCGGACGCGTTGTAATTTTCATCTAGATCGATTCCAAGGCGCATGACGGCCGGCGTATAGGGGGAGCCTTCCGGCAATAACATTTCCGTAAAGTATTCAAAAGCCCAGAATATGGCTTCCTTTTCCTCCGCGGTGAAGTCGCGTGGACTTGTTTTAGTTTCTATTTGTTCGTCGTCTATAGGGTCTAAAGAATCCGCCCAGAATGTTTCACCCCTGTTGAAAAAATCCAAGCGGAACACCGGATTGTCATCACTGTTTCGAATATAATAACTCTCCTGTGCCCACAAGCGAGACATAGGAATAATCAACCATAGGAGCAAAAATAAAGGGAGAAACATTCCCCTACGTATTAAGCTGCGCCCGCTTTTTATCGTCACGGTTTCCCCCCTTCCTTTTGTTAAAAAACTGTAATAATTTGAGCTCATTATGGATACTCTTCATTCGCGTTAAGCCGCGTACCGGAGATGATTAGGAATCTAGCTGAAATTTAAAGTTCCTTTAATCGCTCTAAGCGTTTACAAAGGCGTATTCAAGAATACATTATAAGCTCAATAAAGTTTCGCCTTTCCCTCTTTAAATAACTAAAATAAATCTAAAAATTAATATTTCATTAAGCTAAGTTTTCACGTCAAATTCGCGCTAAAGTTATTTAAGCTTTGAGTTCACTACTTTTGTTCCGAAGCTTGGGGCTTTTTGCATTTTTAAATCGCCCTTTTTTAAGAGAAATACACCTTTCTTTCTATTTTGTTTTTTTCCTTAAGATAGACTACGTATAAGTTAGACAGGTATTTAAGATGCTTGTGAGCAAAATATTATCCCTCACTTCACTTCAATTATATCCCTAAATATTTTTTAATACAAATTTTTTTAACCGCCTATAAACACTTATCAAAGTCTAATCCCACAACATTTATGAATCGTGATATTTATCTCACAGCATCTGGAAAAAATGTAATATATCTATTCAATGTTTTGAATTTTAATTTTGAAATGTTATGTTTTTATCTTTTCAAAATATTAACACGCAAACTTTCAACTAACACTTGGGCCACAAAGAGAAAAAACTAAAGTTCCGAACGCGGTGGGCGTTTAAATTATAGCTAAATCCTAAGCTAGCGCAATATGTTCAAAGTAGAAATATCTCGAAAAAAAAGCCGCGATCAAACACTTGAAAGCGCGAGGCTTTCAAAAAAAAATCCCCCCAAAGAGGGGGGCGCGTATCTTGAAGGTCGTGGGGAGGGAAAGCTAAGGCCATTATCATAACCAGGGCCAAGTTAAAGCTTGCGTATGCCGCGACGTTAGCCAAGTTTTAGGCGATTAGCTCAAATTTAGCCGTTTCAAGCGTAGCTATTCAAGGATAGTTGAGAGTTTTGAACTTAAGGAAACCCTGAAAAACTTTTCCTGAAATGGTGGAAAGGGGAACTTATGAAAAAAAAAAGATGTCCAATGATACGGCTCTAGCTTGAGATATCCTTAAATTATATTTTAACATTGTGGTTTATTAGATTATAAATAAAACCTCAAGCGCATTTAAAATAAAAAAAGCAAACAATCACTTTTTCCCCATGACGCTTATATGGGAAGCATCATATGGAGATGGAGTTTTCCATCAAATGATTGGATTTAGTTATTTTTATTTTAATGTCTTGGGAAATATTATCGCGCTCTAGGTTCAATTTAAGCCCCTAAAGATCTCTCCGTTGTGTTCCTAAGCCCCAAAAAGACGCTTCCACTCCGGGAAGCTTTACTTAAGAGGAGGTCCGCCCCGGGTCCCTTATCACTTTTTGGTATCCGTTGGCTCTCCTGGAACCTTCCCAAAGAGCAGATCGGAGATGAGTTCCATGTCATCCGCCTCCGCGAGAGGCGCCGCCTTAAGGTCCGTGTCTATGTGGAGGGCCTGGGGGTTTTCGCGGGTGTAGCGCGGCCACGGAGCTTCCGTGGGAGGGCTCTTACCCTGGTTGGGGTCTCCGGTTTTTATGAAGTTCACCCAGCGGGTTCTGATGTCCTCGGAAAGCTTCTTCTCCGAGTCCTTGGTGAGGCCCTCTTTATCTAAATAGCCAAATACATAGGGGAGCTCAGAGGTGTGGAAGGCCCCCAGCTTTTCGGATTTTGACTTATCCGAGACGTACTCGAAGCGGAAGAGATAGACGTCTTGAAATTTGGAGTGGAGATCCGCCACTCTCTTGGAGCCGGCGGTGAAGATTCCCATGGTCATGAGCCTTCTGACAAGGTCATAGACCTCCTCATCGCTCTTGGGCTGGTACTTATCAAAGAAGGCCTGTACCACATCCGGGCCCAGATATTCCGTGACCATGCTCTTGGCGCTCTCCGGCTCGTCCATGTTGGTGAGGAAGATTGAGGACTCGTCCCCGTTGAAGCCCATCAAGAGCTTAACTTGGTTGAAGTCGCCCGAGGCTAGATTGTCCTGGGGGACCTTGGGGATGACCTTGCCGTCAGGGACGGGAAAAAAGGAAAAGGGCGAGATGACTGTCCAGTCAGCGGTGAAGGGGCACATGTTCGCGAGGATGGAAGGAGACATCTCCCTAATCTTATCCAAGGACAGGGAGTCGTCTTTAAGCCTCAGGGAGTTTAGAAACATGTCACCTAGGGTGACAGCGCGCTCAAGACTTCCATATGTAAGTGGATAGCCGTAGACGGTGAAGACAGTGCCGCTCTCCAGGATTGCCCCCCTAAATAGCCCCTTGGCCAAAGGTGAGAGCGTGAGGATGGAGACGCTCATGGCCCCGGCCGATTCCCCGCCTATGGTCACCTTCTCCGGATCTCCCCCAAAGGCCTTTATGTTGTCGCGCACCCACTCCAGGGCTTTAATCTGATCCATAATACCCCAGTTGCCTGTGGTACCGTAGCGATTCAGGGTTTCTTTGGTGGCCAGAAATCCTAGGGCCCCTAAGCGGTAATTAATGGTTACCACCACCACGCCTTCCTTGGCGAGTGTCGTGCCCTCGTAATACCAATGACTCCCTGAACCCAGCCCGAAACCGCCTCCATGGATGAAGACGTAGACCGGAAGTAGAGCGCCGTCCGGGTTTTCCGTGGGAACCCAGATATTTAACCTAAGAGAGTCCTCCGAGAGAGGGCTTCCAGGTTTGAGGCCAAAGGAGTTGTCCAGGGGTGTGGGCTGCCACACCGAGGGACCATATTCCAAAGCCTGGAAGGGCTCTTTGTGGGGAGGAAGATCCCTAGGCGGGGCGAAACGCCCCTCGCCTTCGGTTGAGAGCGCGAAGGGTATCCCTTTGAAGACCTGGACACCGTTTACGACCTTGCCCACGTAAGCGCCCTTGGGCGTCTCGACGTTCACCATCTCACCTTCCTCCGCCGCAAAGGCACCTTGGCTAAAAGAGATGAAGAGGCCCAAAAGAAGACTAATCACCAGGTTCCGCATGATGATATTCCTAAATTTAAAAGGTTTTATGGCCACGTGAGTACTGGAAAGCTTGCCCTGTCTATGGAAATATTTTCTATGATGCTAAAGATCAGTACACTTGGGAAAGCTTCCTTAAGAGAGAGACCTAAGGGGGACAGGTTCCTAGGTTCTGCATCATTTGGGGTGGGTTTCTGGGACGCTTCTCTCTCCCTCTCATCCACCTCGAAGAGGAGTCCAGGATCGCCCCTCTTGTCCTGGTCAGAGGAACGCTCGACCCCGGGTGTGGTCTCGCTGGTGGAGGAGACCAAGGTGATGGCCAGAAAGGCCCCCACGGTCACCACTACCAAGATGATGATCCTCACATTCTTGATGTGCTTCAGCTCTTTCTCGCTTGGCATGATGTCCTCTTATTCTCATGAAAGAAAAAGCAAATAAAATTAGCAAATAGAATTAGTAAATGTAATTAGCGAGTGTAATTAGTAAATAGAATAAGCGAAGAGAATTAACAAAAATATTTACCAAAAGGAAAAAAACATAAATGGAAAGGGCAAAATATAAAAGCAAAAAGAATTGCCAAAAAGAAAAAACAAAAGAGCGATATCTCTACTTTTTCCCCTCCCCCACCACCGGGGCACCTATCTCGCTCACCTCCGAGACGGTGGGATTTGAGCTCCAGTGATCGCTGGGCGTCTTGGCCTTCTCAGCAAGGTCCTTGGCCACGGAGTCGGCCTTGGCCTTTTCCTTGAAGAAGCCCAGACGCACGCGGTGGATGAGGTTTCCGGCCTTGTCCGTGAACTTGGCCAGATACAGCGTGCCCTCGGGCTTGAAGGATTGAAGCTTCTGAAAGACCGAGCGGGCCTCATCCTCAGATGCCGAGGAGAACATGCTCACCACCCAGACATCGGATATGGCGTTTTCGTCTTGATCCTTGTTCGCGCTTGTCTTGGAATCCGCAGAATCCGCTCCCGCCTTGGCGGCGGCGGCGGCGGGCGCGGCCGCGGGCGCGGCAGTTTTAGAAGGCGCGCTGGACGCCGGGCTTCCGGTGACCGCGGGTTTGCCCTTGGCCTCGGGCGGGCCCACAGTCTGGGATGCTGGCTTGGAGCCGCTCGCCGCCTTGGAATCAGTCACCTCCGGCCCCTTGGCCGGGGTGTCAACCCCCTGGGTGGGATCGCTGGTCACCGTATCGCTTCCGGCGCTGGGTGTTTGGGGATTGCCCCTCACCACGGATGGATCCCTGGGGCTGGTGGGGCTCACGGTGGAGCTGGAGCTCTCGGTCTGGGCGCTGGTAACAGTGGGCCCGGACGGCGCCTCCTCAGGCGCGGCTGCCTCGCTGTCCAAGGCCGGATCCATGGGCGCGTCCAGTAGAGCGTCACTCGCGTCAGCTTGGCTTATTGTTGAGCTTGGAAGTGTCTCAGCGCTCTGGGCTATGATGTTACCGCCGCTTAGGGCTGTCAAAGACTCAGACTCGCTTCCCGCGGAGGGGGCATTAGCCGCTTGTGCTTGGTTGTTTTGGGGAATGACCCTAGGCCCGGGACGGGCCTGGGTTCCGTCCGCGTTAGCGGACGGAGACTGAGAAGAACTTTCCGAGGGGCTCTCCACTATTGAAGAGGCCGCGAGGGCCGCGCCCTCCAGTCCCTCCACATCCTCCGGAAGCACCGTTTCGCTTCCCTCAAAGCCCTCCAGAAGCGCGGCTTCCTCGCTCGCGGTCAAGATAGCTTCATTGGCGGATTCTGGGTTAGCTTCTGGATTCTGGGTGGGGCTGAAGCTAAAGGCTCCGGTCCCAAAGCTGGTGTTCAGAGCGTTAGCCTCCTCGCCTTGGGGCGAGGTAGCGCCATTTGAGAGAGTTTCACTATTATTTTGGGACTTTTCCTCCACACCTTGGTAAACATCCCCGGCTGGAGGGGACGCTGTTTCAGGCGTTGTGCCAGGCGTTTGGCTCTGGGTGTTCTCCACCTGGTAGAGTGGTGCGCTTTCCGCGGTTGTGGGCTGGGTGGATCTCCTGTAGAGGTAAAAGGCCACGAGCGCCAAGGCCACGGCCAGGACTATGGAAATAAGCCTCACAAAAGGACTCTTCCGCTCCAAAGAGGTGTACTCCGGGGTCTCCTTGGGCTCGTCCTTCTGGTACCACTCCTCATCCGAAAGCACGTCTGCGTTGGAAGGAGAGGCCCCTTTAGCAATGAGGGCCGGATCCTCCTTAGCCTCGGGAGTTTTATCTCCCTCTGGCTCAGGGGGATCTTCCCCGCCAGTTCCCTCCTCGCTCAGAACGATTGGATCCAAGGCTGGATCCGGCTTGTCTTTGTCGTCAGGCATCTTGGAACAATCCTCAGTTTTAATTTCTTCAAGGAGCGGCGCTAGTCGCGGGCTCACTACCCGCCGCATCTGGGCTGGATTCTTGGGAGTCGCTTGGGGCCGCGGCCGGGCTTTCAGTGGGTGTCGCGCTTTCCGCGGGAGCCGTGGGCCCCTGGGAAGAGGATGCCGCCGGGCCCTGGGCTTTGCTTATTTCCTTAAGCTTAAGGGTGGACATATAGCCCTCTAGGGTTCCAGGGAAACTACCGCTTAAGAGGACGAAGGTGTTTCTGGCGTCATCCGTGCGGCCCAGGGCCGTGTAGACCCTGGCCAGGGAATTTAGAAGCTCCGCCCTGAAAGGAACGGATACCTGGAGGGGCGCCTTGGTTTGCTCAGCCAGTTTGGAGGCCTCCTGGTAATAGCCCATGGCCGCCTCGTTGTCACCCAACTCCTCGCTAAGAGAGCCCAGATAATTGTTGATGAGAAGCTTCAAGCTCTCCTCGCCCTTGGGGAGGGTGCTGTATAGGTTCCTCAGAAGCTCTCTGGCCTCATTGTATTTCTGAAGTTCCACGTAGGACTGCACCATGGCGTAGGCGGCTGCCCTGTCCGCCGGGGTGCCTTTCCAGTCCGCGCGAACCTTTTCCATGTTCTCCAGGGTCTTCTGCGGGTTGTACGCCTCTTTGGCCGAAAAGTAGGCCTCTGAGGATTTGTTGCTCTGCGATTCCCTGTAGGAAAGGATCGAAATGATCGCCACGATGACAACGACCACGCAGATTGCGGCTATCAGTATCTGCTTGGTATGATCCTGGTAAAAGTTGTATATCTTGTCGGTTGTGCTGAAAAAGGCGTCTTGCTCCTTAACCAGCTTCTTGATACTCACCTGCTTGGCCATTATGACTAATTCATCTCCATTAAACAAAAAATATCCGCGGCAGGTCTGCCGCAATTTTAAACGAATAAAAAAAAGCTAAACACTTATCAAAAGCTTATTACACTATCCGCTCAAGGCGATTTTAGCAAAAAAAAGGCAAAGTCTAGTAATCTAAAACCCTAGAAATCTATAACCCTAGCAATCTAACAAGCTAAAGAAGCTATGAATCTAAAAATCTAAAGATCTAAAAATATAACAATCAGATAGGCATAACACTGTAAGGCAAAAAGACAAAATCAGAGCTTGGTTAAGTCCGCAATGCAAGAAAAATAGCCACGCGTCTTTTAGGATAGCTATGATTCATGAAAGTCGAAGAACTAATGGCTTTTACCATAGTGTGCTCAGGGCAATTTTTTTCGCCTGTTACTTAACTTAAGTTCTAACTAAGAACCCAAGATATCCATCATTTCTGGAAAAAGAATTATAGACCATTTTCCAAGCTTTGGGAACAGAATTTAATGCCCTTCCGGCTAACAAGCCCCTTAAAGGTGAAAGCCCCCTTCCCCCTCTTTGGAATATAGTTTAAGGCCTGAGCCGCGAGAGAACCCGGGAGAGGGCCTTCTCCACCGCCTTCTCCACAAGCTCGGAGAACTCCCCGGCGCTAAGCTCGGAGATCTTCACGTTTCCCAGATCCGCCTCCCCCTTGGCCCTTATGTCTGACCAGTCCATGGGTATTTGCGCCTCGAAGTTTTGATCATTTCTGGGCGGGAACTTCACGTCTACGCTCCGGGAGATTCTCACCGGGTCCTTGGCCTTGGGCATGAGGATGCTGTTGTAGGGATCGTCCTCTCCGCCTCCCCCGATACTGGTGGTGCCGTCCTCGCTTATCCTGCGGGGGGTGATTACGGGAGGCTCGGGACCCCTTATGCGGCTGGTTATCTTGGTGGGGGAGTCTTGGAGTCGCGGTTCCTGGCTCCTCGCCTCTGGCATATTAGCTCTTCCAGCCTGCTGGGCTTTTCTCCGCCTGATCTCGTTTTCCCTCATGGCCTCCTCCACGCGCTCGGTGAGGAGTATGGTCTGGCTCTCCTCGCCCGCTGGTTTTTTCACGGGCACGGGCGGCCTGGCCGCGAGCACCCTGCGGGGTGACTTGGAGCCCTTGGGTAAGTCGCCTGGGTCTCCTCCACTGTCTTCTAATATAACCTCATCCGCCTGCGGCTCCGGGGCTTTGTCCCAGGAAGCCTTGAGGCTCGCGGTTCCCCCTTGGACCTCCTCATCCATCTCCCTAAAGATGCCGTCCAGCTCCTCTAGGGCCTTAGCCTCGTGATCCTCTCCTGGATCGTCAATGGGAAAGGACCTTCCCTCAGGGAATCCTAAAGGAGCTTTGCCGCTTTCGATTCTTAGATCGTCTTCCTGGACGCTATCCGGGTAAAACTCATCCACCTGATCCTTATAAGCGCTATCGCCCTCATCATCATATTTGTCCTGGGGATAGGCCTTAGGGGAAGGGTCCGGAGCATCCTCTCCGTCACTTACGTCCACTTCCAGATGGTCAATTTGGGGAAAGTTGTAGTCCTCGTCTTTTCCCTTTATGGAGGAATAGTCGGAATACCCTAAAGGACTCTCCGCATCATCTTCTTCCGGAAGGATAGCATCATCTTCTGGGTCCATATCGTAAAAAGACCCCTCGTCCAGGTCGTCCTCACCGTAGTCCTCATCATCTTCGTACTCAGGCTCGCTCTCGAGCACGTCATCGTCAAGTCCGGGAGGGTGATCTTTTTTATATTTATCATCAGTCATGGTTTATCACTGAAAAATAGTGTGTTTGTCTTAGCCAGTACGGGAAAGACCAAGACAAAATTAATTAAACATTAAATCATTTAAACGAACTTAATTATAGAAAATAAAGAAAATAAAAATGAAAATAAAAGCAAAAATAAAAGCCAAACAGCAAGTGAAAATAAAAATGGACAAGGAAATTTAAAAATAAAAAAAGATGAACCAAAATGAAAAGTTGAATAAATAAAACAAATGATAAAAATTAAAAAAGTGATAAAAAGAAAAAATTAAATCATGAAGTCTCTAAGGCTTATTTAGCTTTCCGCAGATAAAAAGAGCACAATTACAAAATTAATAAGCATAAATTAGGAAGTGCTAAGGGAAAATATCAACCGCGCGATTAAGGTTTTAGCTTATTTTTAGAAAACTCACAGGAGCTGTATACTAAATCCATCCGGCTGCTCCAGATGGAGGATGTTTTGAGGCATGCTGAAACCTAAGCGGATTTCAGTGTAGGCTACCCTTACCTCCAGTTTATTCCTCCCTTGCCAGTTGGCCCTAAAGATCTCCGGAAAATCCACAATGGCCCCGGTGTCCTCCCGGGGGTGCTTTCCCCATTTGTCGTATCTAACCATAAAATCCGGGTTGTTCCTGGGGCCCCGGGCCAGTGAGAGGATAGTGGGCTCGTCCTTTACTTGAAAGCCCGGGCCGCCCGTTAGCTGCAGGCGCCAGGGGCCGGGGGAATCTAGGCTCTTGCTCTGATAGACGATGGTCGCCACCTTGGCGTCTTGGGTGATGGGGCTCTGGGGCCTCGCTATAGAGGGCTCCGCCGGAAGGAGCCCGGAGAGTAGGGAGAGAAAATCCGGGGCTGTTAGGGGTATAGGCAGAAAGGCCTCCAGAGGGTACTTGAGGGAGGCCCCCTGGTAGAAGATCTGCTGGCGGTAATCCAAGGCCCTTAGGCTGGATCTGTCCGAGAAGATCCTGTAGGCGGGTTGACCCATGGGGTCCAGGATGGTGAAGAGAAAGCTGTCCGGGCGCTGGGAAATGAGCTCAAAACGGAAGTACCAGCGGTCCGTGCCCTTGGCGTAGTTGACCTCGCCCCTTAGGGCGAGGGTTAAGATGTCCTGGTTTCTCTCATAGATGGAATTCACGAGCTCTAGCGCCACCGGGTCGTTTTCGGAAGCGGTTATACCGGTTCCGCCGGACTGGGGGGCGCAGCTCATGAGGAAAAGGGTTGCTACTAAGAGGATGAGGCAGCTTATATTAGACGTTCTCTTCATGGGGGTATTGGGGGTTCACTTAGGGATAAGGTTTTGAGAGCAAAAATTTAGGAAAATCCTAATAGAACTGGCGTATCTCGCATTTGTTGTGGCCAAGAATAAGAAAATATCGCCCTTGGGGATGCCTAAGGGCTAGATAAGCTGGAAGCTTTTAAAAATAATTTAGGGATTCTGGATGTCATTTAGCTTCTGGAGTACTGCCTCCGGGGTCTCGTGACCCCGCTCCACGGCCCTCTGGTAGACCCGCCTGGCGTCCAGGCCGCGCCCCAGGCGGATGTAGATGTCGCCTAGGTGCTCCATAACCACAGGGTTTTCCTCCGAGAGGCTCACCGCCCTCTCCAGGAGGGGCAGGGCCTTGGAGATGTCGTTCATGCGGTAGTAGATCCAGGCCAAGGTGTCCAGGAAATAACCGTTGTCGGGTTTGAGGGTATTGGCCTTGAGGGCCAAGGTGAGGGCCTCCTTGAGGTTGGTGTTGAGCTCGGCCCAGGTGTAGGCCAGATAGTTGAGGGCGTCGGCGAAGTTGGGGTCGAGCTCCACCGCCTTCTGCATGAACTTGATGCACTCGTCCTTCTTTCCTAAGCGGTCCTCCACGGCCCCTAGGGAGAAAAATACGTCAGCTGAGTCCGGAAAGAGGCGGATGCCCTCCAGGTAGAGGTCCCTGGCCTGGGTGAGGTGGTCCAGCTCCTCCATTATTCTACCGGTAGCCACCAAGAGGATGGGGGAGGAGGGGTTGTTGCGTCTGGCGCCGGTCAAGATCTCCAGGGCCTCGATGGATTTACCCTCTTTCACCAAGATGGATGAGATGAAGAGCACCGAGTCCACGTACTCGTCGCTCTGGGGAGAGATCTTACGGAGAAGATCCTTCGCTCCCTTGTCGTTACCACTCTCGGAGTAGCTCACGGCCAGAAGGTAGCGGGCCTGGTCGTTATCCTTGTTTTTCTTCAAGACCTGGGCGAACTCGGTGGAGGCCTGCTGGTAGAGGCCCTCTTCCAGGAACATGAGACCTATGGTGAGGCCCGCCTCCTCGGAGCTCTGGTGGAGTCCGGATACCTCCTCAATCAAGTTGATGGCCTCGGCGCGCTTTCCGGTCTTTATGAGGATCCTGGCCAACCTGGCCTTGGCCATGGGGATGTTGGGCTGGTAGCGGATGATCTGCCTATAGGTCTTCTCAGCGTTTTTGAGGTCTCCGGTCTGCTCATAGAGCATGGCGAGCTCCACCAAGCTCTCCACGAAATCAGGCTTCTTCACCACCGAGCGCTTGAAATAGCCTATGGCCTCCTTGATGTTCCCCCGGCGGTGGGCCACCCTTCCCAGGAAATAATCCGGAAGGTAGGAGGTGGGAGTCATGGACTCCAGCCTCTTGAAGGCGTCGGAGGCCTCGTCCAGGCGCCCGCTCTCGGCGTACATGGCGCCTAAAAAGGAGATTGCCTCGTCGTTGTTGGGCTCTATGCGCAGGGCCTCCAAATAGTTCTTCTCGGCCTCATCCCACTGGCCGGTGACGGAGGCGAGATAGCCCGCAAATAACCTGGCCTCGGGGTCATCCGGACGCTCCTCGATGGCCTTCCTCACAAAAGAGAAGGACTCCTCGATGCGGCCCTTCCTGGCCAGCATCTTGGCGGTCTCCATCTCCAGGTAGTAGGGGCGTCCCAGCTCGGTGGAGGCCTGTTTCATGTGGGAGAGGGCCTGGTCGTCCTTGTGATCCAGCTCCTCGTACTGGGCCCGCATGAAGAGGTAGTAGCTCTGGGGCAAATTGGTGTCGGCCACGCTGGAGATGGCCCGGCAGCCGGGCAAAATGCACAGTATCAGTGATATGAATAGCAACAGGGCTGGAATGTGGCCGTGGAAGTGGGGTGGGGTGTTTTTGGGCATATGCTTTTATCGAAAAAAGCGCCTCCTTTTCTGGAAAAAAACCTGAAAACTAGCTTTGGCTTTTTCTTGAGAAAACCTTCTTTAACTTTATCTTACATGACCTTGAGGTGGGGTAACTTCTTGAGGATGAATGTCTGAAGCTTCTCTTTCACCCTCTCCTCCAGTTGTCGCACCCTCTCTCGGGTAATGCCAAACTCCTCGCCCAGCTCCTGGAGGGTAAGGGGATCGTCATTTAGGAGCCTCTTGTCAAGTATTATGTTCTCCCGCTCGTCCAAGTTCTTTCTGAAGCGTTTGACCTCGGTCCTTACTATCTCTCTTAGCTGCTTGTCATTCAGGATGTCGTCCGCCGGGTCGTTATGGGAGGGTATGATGCTCACTTGTGACTCCTCTCCCCCAGGGCTTATGGGGGTGTCCAATGATATTTCGTTTCCTGATTTGAACCTGGCGGCCATCTCCAGGACCTCATTTTCGCTCACGCCCAGCCTCGCAGCCAGGAGCTCGGGTACGGGGTCGAGGCCCTCCCGGATTATCTTTTCCTGCTCCTTTTTGAGATTGAAGAAGAGCTTCCTCTGGGGAGCGGTGGTGCCATATTTCACCAGCCACCAGTTGTCCATTATGTATTTGAGGATATAGGACTTGATCCAGTAGGCGGCGTAGTAGCCGAATTTAACGCCCCTTGAGGGGTCGAACTTTTTGAGGGCCTGCAGAAGCCCCATGTTACCCTCCTGGATGAGGTCCTGGATATTGTTGAGCCACTGACTCTGAAACTCCATGGCTATCTTCACCACCAGCCTCAAGTTGGCGGTGACCAGACTTTTACCGGCCTCCTTGTCCCCCGATAGGTAGCGCTTGGCGAGTTCGGTCTCCTCGGCGTTTGTCAAGAGCTTGCTGTTTCTCAGATCCCTGATGTAGGAACCTAAGGAGCTACTCCCCACCGGCCCTTGGGGCACGCTACCCTGCTCCCTGGGGATCGGCACCCGCAACATGGGATCCAGCACCTCGCTGGGGAGCTTGTAGTCATCATCATCACCGTAATCGTCATCGATAACAAGCTCTGGGTTGTCTAAAAAATCTGTGTCGCCGTCAAAAAGCAAAGTAAGCTCCACTCGCCCATAGGGGCTAAAAGGGAAAGCCGCCAAAAAGCCGCGGCCAGGTGGCGAAAAATATTATTATGTATTTATATCGGTACTTATTCTCTTAAAATCTAATATATTCAAAACAGTATACAAGTCTATATGTTTTCAAAGGTAAAAATTATTCTTCCAGCTCAATACCCAAAGGGTCAGAGGCCTCAAAAAAAAGCGCAATAGCTACTAAGCTAAATTTAAATATAATACCTGGAAAATTCGTTGTCAATTGCCTTTGGGGGGCCTTTGGAGCCGTAGCTCGCCTTTTTAAGAAAAATTTAGAAGCCCGGCTTCCATGAGGCGAAGCCTTAAAATTTCATTTTGCCTACCCCATTCCGAGGAAGGCCTCAAACCCGCTTGTTAACTGACCAAAGCAGGATACTCGCCTCGCTTGACTTTTTCCAGGATTGTTTGAGCTCTCCTGGAAAAAACATGGGCTCTGTGGGCTAAGGTCAAAAATATTTTGGCCTAAAGTGTAATAAAACAAGAGGTGGGCCATCTGGCTGGCAATAATTTAGGGGAAAGCAGCTCAGTAAGGCACAAGGATTTTTGATGATGTTTGTTATCCAGCATTTTAAAGGCTATTGAAGAGGCCCTTGGGAGTTAAGAGAAGAGGGCCATGGGAGTAAAGTTTATTTTTTGTATGGCGAAATATATATAGACTTATTATATTATTATTATAAGGCATAATTTATAATAAAAATGCAATAATAAATTTAATTAGCAAATTTAGGTTATACCTAATGAAGATAAAACCTTCTTCAGTTCACAACACCTTGGCCGCGCTCTCCCCTCAACCAAAGAAGTATCTAGCAAGGAAGGCTCCCTGAGGCATAGCCATTTCATTAATCATATTTAGTGTTAAGCGCTTTTAAACAAATTCGCGGGCAAGCAAAAAATATTCCGAGATATTGACTTTCGCTAATAAAAGCTGTAATTTCACATTTATAATCGTCGGATGCAGATATTTACCTAGCCTCTGTGACCGAAAGTTCTTGCGGAGCGCTCTCTAGCCTTGCGCTTTTTTATAAGCGTTTAGCGCTAACTCGCTCCAGAGAGCTAAAAGGCACGTAAAAAACGGTGCCTGGAAGCTAAAGCTTCCGGACACTTTAGATAAGTTATGGGGGAATACAAAAAAAGCTCCAAAATTCCCATTACAACACCTTAAAACCCGTGAAAATTTCAGAAGCAGTGCCTCGTTCTAAGTCTCCGCCACCTTTTGATAAAAGCGGCAAAATGCATTGGCATTTCTATAAGTAAGGTATAATTTGTCCTCAAATTGATACTCACGTTGTAATAAGTAACATATCTCCTTTGTAATCACCAGGAATTGAATCGTTATTAAGCGCGCCCCCGCAAACTTTAAATTTTATTTTTTATTCACATAACAAAAAGGAATAGGTTAAACACAATGGCAGACGAAACAACCCAAGATATCCTAGAAATAATCCAGAAGCTAAGAGACGCCGACATGTCGATTTTGGCAAATCGCTTTGTGGGCATGCCACTAAAAAACCTGGGATTTATTTCCCTGGATCACCCCTGGAAAAATTTCAAAATTGTAAACACAATACCTCGCTGCGATATAATTAACACCTGCTTGCAGTCAGATTTCATAAAAAAGCCAAAATGCACAAGCGACATGGTTCTCAATGTGGGATCAAAGAAGAACTTTTATTGTTAAACTAAGGCCAAATACTTTTTCTGTTAAGGATAGTGCTGAAGGCGTTGCATCTATTTATGCGATTATCATTTACCTGGAAATTACAACTGGCCTTGATTTTATAAAGAAAGATGGCCTTCGAAATCAGTTCCACGTTGTAGCCGGTAACAATGTTCAGGAAGAAATGTCGCTGGATATAGGTAAATCGCCACTAAGACTTCTTGGAACAATAAACTACCTAAAAGATGTGGATCCTGTGGCTAAGTATTCCGAAATCGAAGCGAGATTGATTTCCAAAAAAACCCTGACTATTTCGGATTTGTCCACCCTATGTATTTTGTCTGTATGTGGCAAAAAGCCTGTGTTCGAGAAAGAATTCCTCAAAAAATGCGTTGACCTTGTCAACAAATTTTTCGACAGTGCCAAATCTAGTCCTGAAAACAAAGAGCTTTACCAGTGGTTTATTAATTTTTTTGTGACATTCAACGCCAAAATGTTAAGCGATGAAAATTGGGAAAAAGCGCTCAGCGTAAAAGAGATATTCGCGATTACTCTAGAGTTTATTGAGTATGGCTTTGTCAAAGGTGAGTAGAAAAGCGGCATCTAAAAGGCCTTTTTAATTTCTCGCTAGCTCCAGGAGCGTGCGCGTTAGGGGCCCTCCAGCGAAAGCTTAGGCTCCCATGAAATTCATGAGTCCAGCCCTAACTCTGGGGAGGGTCACTTGCTATAATCTGAGTATAATCAAAAAACTGAGAACTTGTATTCCCATAAACTCCGCACTGAAAGTGAAGGAAAGATGTAACGCCCAGGATAATCTTCCCAGTTAGGGATTACCGAGAAATAATTTGATCTTAAAATTAATCTAAGGTAAAATCGTAAAAGATAGCCCTTATCCAAAAATGGCAACTCAGACAGTAAAAGTCTCATAGCTATAAGATGCGAGCATATTCTTTTAACCTAAAGTGTAAGCACTCTTTAGCGGCCTATAACTGTCCTCTTAGTAACACCTAAGAGCGCTCACCCCCCAAGAACTTGTCACAAACCCCCGGGTACCATGCCCTTCTATAGCTTGCCCTGTTTATAAGTTTTTCCTCATTTCTATGCTTATGTTTCAATGATAAAGATATTACCTTTACCCTTAGGCCTTAAATATTAGTAACTTATGTTCCCTCCCGAACATGGGGTTTTTATATTTTTTGCTTTTGATACCTTAGTTAGTCTCACTAAAAAGCGCCTCCCCTACAAAGCCACTTATACACAAGCGCTGCCGTTGCAAGTTCCGCACATCTTCCTCCCCCCCCCGCACATAAGCCCTTTCCTGGCTCACACCCCTTAAAATCCCAAAAAACTTTTAAGTTACACCCTCCCCCCGCCAGCCCCAGCCACAGCCCCTGCTACAGCCACAGCCCCTGCCTCAGCCATAACTTAAAAAAAGCACATGAGCTTATACAAAGGCACTCTGGAGCATTCTTGGTACGGATCAGAAGAAAACGCTTTAGCGTCATGCAATACCCCATCATATCTACCTCATAACCATCGCATATACATTTCAGAGAAAAAAAATTAATAAAACATCAAAGTCTTCTGGATTTTTAGATAACACGGAAATCTAATTTGCGAGTAACTCAAGCGGATAGGCATTTTGAAGCCGCCCGGAATCATGAGGGAATATATCAAATAATAATTATAT
>JAITJT010000072.1 GCA_031278795.1 Deltaproteobacteria bacterium
GACTTGTCCCTGGCCTCCAAATACTGCGACCAGCTCTTTGTCATGAAAGGCGGGCTCCTGGCGGCCAAGGGGGATCCCATGGAGATCATGACGCCCAAGCTCATAAAAGACGTCTACAATATCAACGCCTTAGTTATACCTCACCCCATAGGCGGCAGACCGGTGGTGCTATTGTAAAGACCGCTCTATATTTCAAAACCAAATTCCCATTTATCTGGAGAGCTATCTCTTAGCGGATCAACTTGAACTGCCTTCAAAGCCAATGTACTTAAGAAGATAAGTTCAACAAATGTATAATACTGCTTTCTCCAATTGTTGTAAAATTTGTTGTTAAGGCTGTATCATAACGATTATTGAACCTTGTAAGTAAAATCATTAATAGACAATAAAAGAATGCTATTTTATAAGTTTGCAAGCAGTATGAATGCGATATAGTCCGTACAAAAAATTGAATAATGTTTTTAACCGATGATTGATAGTTTGCAAAATCCATAATTTTCTTTTTTCACAGATATTCTTGAATCTGTAATTTTCGTTGTTTCAATTAAAGCATCTTTAAGACAAAAGATTAATCTAAGACGGTGCGCCTCATATTTACACAATTTTTTTCTTCTTGACAAAGAGCTTTTTATAATTCTATTTTTTTCTTAAATGGCATTGATAAAGTCTAATCACTGCTTTATCTCCATTTTCTCAATAATTTCTTTTACCTTGCTAGTTTCTGGATCAATTCATATAAAGCATTCTCTTCAACTATCAGATTAATCTAAGATAGTATTCCTAATGAAATAAATTTTTTTACTTGACAAACAGATGTAGAAGGTTATACGATTTTTATGGCTGCTCTCATAAAATATTTAGATAATCAAGAACACTCTGGAGTCAAAAATGAAAAAAATATTTATCTTCTTCTTTATCTTCCTTTTTGTTGCTTCCAGCGCTTATGCCGCTTGCATGACTGATTACTTTGGAAAAATTATTTGTCCCAAGGCTCCTTACACTGGTATTGCAGTGGATTATTTAGGAAAGTTGAAATGCGGACCAGGGGATTGCGTAAAAACGCTTTTTTCAGGAGTGATGTGCTCTGCAATGCCAGGGGGAGCAATTGCAGTCAACACTTTAGGCCAACTTGTCTGTCAGGAAGGCTGCGTCAAAGCATCAGAAGAGAATTGCACTCAAGCTAGAAGATAGTTATTGAAAATCTCCTAATCATAAAGCTCAATTATTCCGATTGCTATATCCCTTGTTTGACCGCATACCAAAAGCGAACAACCTGCATCCACTCGTTTGATCATTAAGCATTCATCCGCTGCTGTCCTCAAAATAATAAAACCCCCTCAAGAAGGGGGTTTTGTATTAAGCTTGCTTGTGCCCCTGGAACTTCCAAGGGCTTATGCAGTTTTTAAAATAAACTTTTTGATTTATCTGCCTTCCATGAAAGTATATTATACCTAGGCTTAATCCTTAGGCTCCACAGCAGTGCTTGTATTTCTTTCCGGATCCGCAGGGACAGGGGTCGTTGCGGCCTACTTTTACTTCCTTTTTGGCCACCTGCCTCTGTACCGCGCCCAGAGTCCCGCTCACATTGTAGTTCATGCTCTCTTCTTTGCGCTTGAGCTTGTCAGCCTCGCTCTCTAGGCTCACGATTACGTGATTGATGGAGCTGAGGGTGATAGTCCTTATGCGGGCGATTAGCTCAGTGAATATCTCGAAGCCTTCCCTCTGGTACTCCCTAAGGGGGTCCTTCTGGGCGTAGCCCCTGAGGCTTATGCCCTCTTTCAGGTGATCCATGGAGAGGAGGTGATCCTTCCACTGCATGTCCACGCACAGGAGCATATAGTACCTGAGGATGTCCAGGCGCTTGGACTCGGGGAAGGATTGTATCTTCTTTTCCAAACAGTCCTTGCCCATGTCGTATATATAGTCGAAGCGGGCCTCGCCCTCGCGCTTGGCCAGGTTGTCCAAGTCCGGAATGAAACCGAAGCGGGCGAAGCAGTTGTTGGCCAAGGCGTTCCAGTTGATGCCATCTTCCCCTATGTTGTCCATATGCTCCATCACAAAGACCTGGCTCTCCTCGTCTATTAGGTTTAAGAGCTCCTCTTTGAGGTTGTCGCTGGTGAGTATCTTTCTGCGCTCCCTGTAGATGAGCTCGCGTTGGCGGTTCATGACATCGTCGTAGTCAAGGAGGTGCTTCCTTATCTCGAAGTTGTGGTTTTCCACGTACTTCTGGGCCCCTTCAATGCTTCTGGAGATGAGTTTAGCGGATATGGGCACTCCCTCACTCATGCCCAGGTGCTTGACCAGGTTCTTGATCCTCTCGCCTCCAAATATGCGCATGAGGTCGTCTTCCAAGGATAGATAAAAGACCGACTCCCCCGGGTCCCCTTGCCTTCCGGAGCGGCCCCTCAGCTGATTGTCTATGCGGCGTGACTCGTGGCGCTCGGTTCCCAGGATAAATAGCCCTCCCAGCTCGGGAACACCCGGGCCAAGGACAATGTCCGTACCACGTCCCGCCATGTTGGTGGAGATGGTGACAGCGCCCTTTTGGCCGGCCCTGGCCACTATGTGGGCCTCCCGCTCGTGGTGCTTGGCGTTGAGGACCTCATGGGGTATACCCGTCCTCTGGAGCTCACGGGAGAGCATCTCGGAGTTGTCTATGGAGATGGTACCCACCAGGACGGGCTGACCGGCGTTGTGGAGCTCGTTTATGTGCTCCACCACGGCCTTGTATTTCTCCTCCCGGGTGCGGTAGACAATGTCCGGGTGGTCCACCCTTATCATCTTACGGTGGGTGGGAACCACCACCACCTCCAGCTTGTATATCTTGTTGAACTCCAGGGCCTCGGTGTCAGCGGTACCCGTCATGCCGGAGAGCTTCTTGTACATCCTGAAGTAGTTCTGGTAGGTGATGGAGGCCAGGGTCTGGTTCTCGTTTTCGATCTTGACCCTCTCCTTGGCTTCCAAGGCCTGGTGCAGCCCGTCCGAGTAGCGCCTGCCCTCCATGGGGCGTCCGGTGAACTCGTCCACAATAATCACCTGGCCGTTTTCCACCATGTAGTCCCGGTCTTTTTTAAACAGGGTGTGGGCCTTTAGGGCCTGGGTCACGTGGTGGAGGACTATGGTGTTCTCTATCTCATAGAGGTTGGTGATACCCAAGGCCATCTCGGTCTTGGCCACGCCCGACTCAGTGAGGTTGGAGGATCTGGCCTTCTCGTCCACGGTGTAATCTATTTCTGGCCTAAGGTTGGGGATGACGCTATTGACCTGGGAGTAGAGCGAGGTTGACTGCTCGGCCCTACCGGAGATGATGAGCGGGGTTCTGGCCTCGTCAATCAAGATGGAGTCCACCTCGTCCACTATGGCGTAGAAGTGATCCCTCTGGACATATTCCTCAGCCGTGAACTTCATGTTATCCCTGAGGTAGTCGAAACCGAACTCGTGGTTGGTGCCGTAGGTGACGTCCGCCCCGTAGTTCATGCGCCTCTCCATGTCCGTGAGCCCGTGCACTATGTTTCCCACCGTGAGGTTCAAGAAGCTGTATATCTGCCCCATCCACTCGGAGTCGCGCCTGGCCAGGTAGTCGTTCACCGTGACCACGTGGACGCCTTTTCCGTGGAGGGCGTTTAGGTACACTGGCAGTGTGGCCGCCAAGGTCTTTCCCTCGCCCGTCTTCATCTCGGCAATCTTTCCGTCATGGAGCACCAGCCCGCCCATGACCTGCTCGTCAAAGTGCCTCTGGCCCAGTACCCTGGTCGCGGCCTCCCGGGCCACCGCGAAGGCCTCCGGGAGGATGGAGTCGATATCCTCGCCCCTCTCTAGCCTCTCCCTGAAAGTGGCGGTCTTTCCCGCCAACTGGGCATCCGAGAGCTTCCTCATCCCAGGTCCGTGAGAGTTCACCTGATCCACCCGGGAGGCTAGCCTGGCTATCTCGCGGTCATTGGCGGTTCCAAATATCTTGGCCATGAATCCCATAAAATTTGCCTCTCAAAACTAAAAAGGTTCACATGATATTAAGGCGCCTGCGGCGCCTCAATCTCATCTGAACCATTGAGTGTAGCTTAAAAAAGCCCCTAATTTCAAGGAAATAACAAGAGCTAGAGGCTTTGAGCGAAGGAAGCTTAAAGTATGGGGGCATCTCCAAAGAGAACTAGCCCCAATCCTCCATTTTGAGCTCAGGAGGGGTTCTTGCGGCTCCCGCCCACACTGGCCTCGTCAAACTTGCTCTCCAGATCGGCCCTTATGAAACCCCAGGGATCCACGGGCACCCCACCCAGAAGGGTCTCGTAGTGGAGGTGAGGCCCGGTGGAGCGGCCGGTTGAGCCCACCTTCCCTATATGGTCACCCCTTTTGACCTTGTCCCCCACGTTCACCAGGCTTCCGGAGAGGTGCGCATAGCGGGTGGTGAGCCCGTAGCCGTGATCCAGGGTTATCATGAGGCCGTAACCGCTCTTGGACCAATCCGACGAGAGCACTACGCCGTCGGCCGGGGCGTAGACCGGAGTGCCGTTGGGGGCTGAGAGATCCAATCCCTGGTGGAAGTCCAGGGGCATCCCCCTAAATGGTGAGGACCTGTAACCAAACAGGGAGGATACCTTTCCGCCGGGAACCGGGTTCGCGTAGGGCGTCACCGCCAGGAGGGCCGTTGAGCCGGAAAGTGCCGTAGTAAGCTCTGAGAGGGCAAGCTCGGTATCCTCGGCGCTTTCCGAGAGCTTGTCCAGGTCCCTATGCAGCCCCCTCACCACCTCAATGGAGCTCACCTCGTCTTTATTGAGGGTGCGCTCCTTGGCGTCCACCCCGCCCTGGGCGTTAACCCCGCCCCAGGTCCAGGAGATGGTGTTCACGAGCTCCGGCCAGATTTCAGCTAGCTCGGTCCCCTCCGGGAGCCCCAGCTGCATGTTGAACTCCTGGGTGAGGAGGGCCAGATCGTTTTCCCGTTTGGTCAGATCGGCCACCTGGGCCTCCAGGTCGTGGAGGCGCTCGGTTAAGGCCTCGAACTGCAGCCCTTTGCCGGCGCTTTGGGTGTTTAGGAGATCTATCTCTACTGTGTGATCCTCTATGGACATGAGCAGATTGTGCGAGTAGTAGGAATAACCCGCAAGCAAAGCTATCAACATGAACCCAAAGACGATAAAAGCCTTGGGTATCCAGGTGGATAGGGAATAACTGCGGGACTTGAGGGCGCCGTTGCCCTCTTTCATCACCAATATCCTGTAACGTGAAGCCATTTAAACGTGATTCTCGCTTCTGTGCCGCAAGGTCTGCGGGAATTGAGTGAGCCGTCCGGGGGACAATATGGGAAAATATAAAAAAATATGAAAAAAAATATGATTAAAAAAAATTTGAAGAAACTTTTTGGCAAATATTTAGCAAAAAAAGCAAATTTATAAAAAATCAATTAAAAAACTTAAGAAAACAAGCGTGTGAAACAAGCCATCTAAGAATAATCATCAAGTTTCGAACATACATGAACGCTTATATAGCACTACAACACCTTAATACATGTCATCAGAAAAGCAAAATTAAAACACTGATTATTGATTATACGGAGTATATAACCTTTTATTGAGTATGACAAGCTTTTTTTGCGGCCCATAATGTATTTTATAGGCCTCCATGCGTGGAAAACAATTGAAGATCCCTAGAACACTAATATTTTGTGTAATAAAGATAATAATGGCCTGCATATTGGGCAAAATATGGAAATTATAGTGTGAGCCACAAAGTATTTAAAAGTTATTTAATTATATATCAATAATAATATATATCAGAAAAATACTTTTTTTATTTAAATAAAAAGATTCATATATATGTTAGAAAAAAACTTTTTTTACATTGAAATAAAAAGATTAATAAATTTAGTTCTAGTCGCTTTATAATTGCTTTTTAGTGAATTTTTTGGTTGTTTCTTGTGTTTTCTAGCGGCTTTCCCCTTGTTTTCTAGTGGTTTTTTCTTGGCTCTCTAGTGGCTAAAGGGATCTTTTCTAGTGGTCTTAAAGTTTCTTTTGAGTCACTTTTTAAAATGTTTTTTGAGGCTTTGTTGACTATCTTTAGATTGTTGTTTCTCTTTCCAAAAGATAAGACCAAAGATAAGACCAAAGATAAGACCAAAGATAAGACCAAAGATAAGACCAAAGATAAGACCAAAGATAAGACCAAAGATAAGACAAAAGCTAAGGCAAAAAGATAAGACAAAAGCTAAGACAAAAAGATAAGACAAAAGCTAAGAAATTTATTGACGGATTTTAAGATTCAGGTGTCATCTTAAATTTTTCCAAATAAGAAAGCATCAAAAACTCTCAAAAACTCTTAAGAATCTCCCCAAAAACTCACTTGATTTCCTTCCAAAAAGCATTCAATCTTCCTTACCCATAGGGCTAGTCATAACTAAACCTTTAAACAAGATCCGCTTTTTTTCCGGAGCTTATTCCCACCAAGAAGCATTAGGCGTCCAAGTCGCAGAAAAAATAGCGCGCTTTTGGGGATAGAGCAGAGGATTTTACATATACCCTAATTAAGACGTCACATTTTAGCAAAAAAGTAGCAAAATCATCAAGAGTAACGGGTATTTTTCCCTCAAAAGATTTTTTTGGCATATCCAGCCTTTTGACAATATGAGGCGATTGAACTTTATCATTAGAGTTTTGCTTATCAAGGGTTTTTTAGCGAGGGTTTTTAGCGTCTTTAGGCGTTTTTATAATAACAAACGTTTTTTATAATTATAATTTTTAGCCACAATCCTAACTTAAAAGTTTAAACTGCGTTATGTACTAAACTGCCCGCGCTACAATACGCGCTAAACCGCCCACGTAAAAATCCCCAGGCGGTGGCCTGGGGATTAGTCAAGGTTTCAAGCGATTTGTTATGGGGTTTGGGTTTGGGTTTTGGGCTGTGGGATTCAGTTTTAAAGATTAAAAGGCGTTAAGATCTTTGTGTTAAGCGTTATTTTAAAAAATAATTGCCCAAAAAAATTTCTTAAAATCTTCATTGGAGTTTATCTTTATAGCTTATATCCTATAGAGCTTTATGTTTTTTCTTTTTTATCTTGTTATCTTTATTTCAATAAAACCGATTGAAGTTTGGATATTTAGTTTACGGCAAGTTCTTAACGGTGAAGCTGAATTTTTTATTGAGCGGTCGCTGTATGAATCCTGGAAGGAGGCCGTAGAGGTGGACCATTAAGTTCATGATTAGGGGGAAGCTTATGAGGGCTGGGTCTTTCGTGAGCTTTTCCGCGATGTAGGAGGCTGCCTTCTGGGAGGACCAGGTGAAGGGCGTGTAGCCCTCGAAACTGTCCTTCATGGGGCTCTCTATGTAGCCCGGGCAGACAACTGTGAGCTTTACCCCCTTGGGAGATAGAGAGTCGCGCATGGCCAGGCCGTAGTAGCGCAGGGCCGCCTTGGAGGCGGAGTAGCCCGGGGTGTTCACCAGGGGAATCCTACCGGCTTGGGAGCTGATGAGCACAATTTGGCCGCTGTGCCTGGGCACCATGACCTTGGAGGCGTGGATGGCGGTGAGGATGGCGGCCTCGGTGTTTATTTGGAACATGTCCATGCACTTCTTGGGGTCCTCCAGGGAGTCCTCCCCCACTCCGTAGGAGACCCCGGCGTTGGCGAAGATTAAGTCTATGGGCTTGAAGGCATCCTCGGTTGTAATCCAGTTCTGGAGGGCCTTTTCGTCTCTAACGTCAAAAAGCGAGGTCCTTATCTCAGGCTTGAAGACCGAGCAGAGGTCGAGACTCTTAGTGAGGCGCTCCTCATTGCGGCCGCAGAGGGAAAGAAGCGCCCCGCTCTTGGCGTATTGAGCGGCCAGGGCCCGGCCCAGGCCGCTGGATGCGCCCGTTATGGCCACATGGAGGGAATCCGTCATATCTCCAGACCTTTCAGAGGGCTTAGGGCCTCCTTTTGGTCTTCCGGGTCCTCAGCCTTGGCGTCTGGATCCAAAGGTTTATCCAGATCGCTTTTCTCGCGCTCCACGCTCTTAAATCTATCTAGCCACATGTTACCCAGCTTCTCGTCAATCTCCACCACCAGGCCGCTTAGGTACATCATGCCTAGATAGCGCATGGCCTTGGGGAAGCGCTTGAGAGCCGCGCTTTTGACCAGGTCCACGCCCCTCTGGGGGTCGTAGCTGGACCCGTGGCCGTTTAGGAGCATGAGGCCTAGGTAGAACATCCCTCCCGGGTGTCCCAGGGCCGCCGCCTGGCTGAAGTACTCGGAGGCGCGGTCATTACTCTGGTTGAGGCAGTCTCCCTCGTAGTACATGCGGCCCAACTCATAGAGGGCCTTACTCGATCCCATGGAGGCGGCCCGGCTGATGAGCTCCAAGGCCACTCGCGGATCCCTTTTGGTGCCCAGGCCCCTCTGGAGCATGAGACCAAGGTTCAAGGTGCCCTCCGGGGAGTTTATCTCGGTTGCCCTTTGGGAGTGGTAGAGGGCCTTATCGTAATCGATTTCGGTTCCCAGGCCCTCCAGGTACATGGTGGAGAGATAGGAGCTGGCCTGGGCCACGCCCCACTCCTGGGCCCGGGTGAAGCACTCCAGGGCCTTCTTGTGGTCTTTGGGGGCGCCAATGCCCTCCAAATAGAGCTTACCCAGCTCCAGAGGGGCGTAGTGATAGTAAGCGTCAGCCGCCTTTTGCAACCAAAAGAAGGCCTCCTCCGGATCCCTTTCCAGATCCTCTCCCTTGAGGTACTGCAGCCCCAAAAAGTACATGGCCTTGGGATAGCCCTTGAGCGAGGAGAGCTTATAGAACTCCAGGGCCTTCTGGGGATCCTTGGGCACCCCACGGCCCTCGCCGTGGATTATGCCCAAATAAAACTCCGACGAGGCGCAGCCCTCGCTCGCGGCCTTCTCGAACCACTCCCTGGCCTCCAGGTAGTCCCTCTGGCAGCCCTCTCCGGTGAAGAGCATGAGACCTAAATTAAAGCGGGCCCGGGTGTCTCCGGACATGGCGGAGAGCTTGAACCACATGAAGGCCCTCTCCGGATCCGGATCGGATCCACGGCCTCCCAGGCACATGAGCCCCAGATTGCGCTGGGCCTCCACGTGGCCGCTCAGGGCGGCCTTCTCGAAGAGCTGGTAGGCGGAGAGATAGTTCCTCTCCAGATCCCTCTCCAGGCCCCGCAAATAAAGATTCCCCATCTCGGCCTGGGCCTCGGTGTGCGACCCATGGGCCGCTTTCTTGAGCCACTTCAAGGCCCGGGGGCGCTCTCCCGCGCCCCCGCCCTCCAGGAGGGTCTTACCCAGGATGTACTGGGCCTCCAGGTTTCCGGATAGGGCGGCTTTTTCAAACCATTCTGTTGCCAAAGCCCTGTCCTTTGGGGTACCTTTCCCCAGGTAATGAAAGGTGCCTAGGTCCAGCTGGGCCTCGTGGTCTCCAGCCTCCGCCCTCTTTAGGAGCTTACCTAGGATAGTAAAGTCGTCTTCGGCTGTATTTTCTTTAGTTTTATGGCACATCTTTGCAAATCATTTTTCTTGAGAGAGAAGCTTCCCTCCACTTGAGGAGAGAGCTTCCCACCACTTGTGGTGGAAGCTTCCCATCACCTGTGATGGGAGCTTGGCTTAGGCTTTGGGTGTTTCCGGGTCTGGCTCTGATTTTGGAGATGGGGCGAAGATGTCTTATTTTAACATTTTTCACAAGATTTTGAACAAAAATTTTCGACGGTGTTATGTGTAGTGGTTTTGCTTAATTTTTCACCTTTAGAACGCTTAATTACCCCATTAACCATAATTTAGTCTCAGTGGCTTTTTTCTTTTTCGCCCCTTTCGTATTGTCACTCTCCGCTGGTCCTTGTTTTACCTTACCGCTCGTAAATTTAGATTTAAGTCCTTTACACTTTTTTAACCAAACTTTTGTAAAACTAAAGTCAAACGCTTAAGCTCTCGCTTAAACTTTTAGGCCGCTGGCTTTAGACACTCTTTCTCAGTAGCTTTTTTGAGGCCTTTTACACTTAAAATAAGACTAATTGTTGTGGAAATTCGTCATAAGTCCTTGATAATATTAGTTAAACGGAAAATTAGAATTCCACCGATATATGCAAAATAGCTAAATTCAAGCTAGCTAAGGATTCAAGCTGGCTAAGGATTCAAGCTGGCTAATGATTCAAGCTGGCTAATGATTCAAGCTAGTTAGGGCCAAAGGGCACGGAGCTCTCCTTACGCTCTCCTTACGCTCTCCTTACGCTCTCCTTACGC
>JAITJT010000074.1 GCA_031278795.1 Deltaproteobacteria bacterium
TCAAATGAGGCAGGGACGGAAATTGAATAAAATAAATTTTTGGGAAGGTTTAATTCATAGACAGCTGTTTTGATGGACTCTAATAATTTTTCAAAAAAAATGGTAGCGGCATCTGATGCTGTTTCTATAACGTATTCTTTCTTTTGGTTTTTGGACAATAGTGTTTGAGGGTAAGTTGGGCCAATATCGACACCTAAAAGCATCTTAAACGATGAAAAAACGTTTACTCCCTCATTAAGCTTATACCTTAAATTATAGGCGTCTCGGCCAAATAATAATTTGTTGTTATACCAAGCGACTACGCTGTTAACCAGTTCATTGGAGGTTGTTCCCCCAAATTCAGTTGGTTGTTTTAAAGCAAAGGTTTGCACATGAATATCAGGACTTTTACCAGGATTCGTCATATAACTGACGACGGTAGTCGATGTTCCAAAGTCTATCCCTATAAATGTGCCATTTGACAGAGCATTATTTAACTGGTTCTCCTCTGCAGCAGAGGATGTCAACCAGCTTCTCTTTGTTGAAGTATTTGTTTTTATTAAATAAACCATTTTTTTATAAATGTCGTAAAAATATTCTATATTAAGAGGAATTATTGTAAAACTTAAAAAATACTGTTTTGTGACTAAGATTTCCTGGATTGCCATGTTTTTCAAACTTGACCAACCTGATTTCTTTAATATTGTATAATGTAATCCAAGATTTTTGTCAAGAAAAATTTTATGATATTTTTTTCCTCTTCCGCTTTGGATAATCTTAGACAATTATAGATGTTTTGTTGCATTAACTTTTTTACTTTCATGTATGACATAATTTCTCGTTTTTGCAAACGCACATTTTATTATTTTTTTGAGCACTCTTCCTATTACTTAACGAGCGTGTTTACATGAAGAAGTTTTTAATCTTTACATTTATGAATAAAATTCGTATAAACAAATAAATTATTACATCTACATTCGTATCCTGTTTGACATTTATGTAAAAATAGAACGTGTCTCTGTAAATTAAAAGATCACATGTATCAGTATAGCAGTGTCGTCAGCATTCTTTTTTCACCAGAATGTCGTTAATTAATTTTTAAATTTATGAAACTTCTTTATATGCTTGTTTATATTCTCATCGTATTGTGCTCTCATGTAAAGCTTTAGATAAACTTGTCATAGTTCGTTAATACTGTAAATTTGTCAATCTTTTGTTAAACTAGCCCCTCATTTTCCCTGTGTCCAAAAAGTGGAATTATCATACTCACCTAATGAATACCGTCTTAAACTTTAAGTTTAACGTTAAATTTTAAATTTAAAATTCGACAAACAAGTTCCCTGCAGCCACAAAATCAGCCAGTTAAGGCCTGTTACGGCCTGTTATGGCGGCTTTTTCCCGTCTGGTGGCTTTTTTAGGGTTAAACCTAGGTTTTTCTTTACAAAGGTATTGAAAAGACGGATAATATACATGTTTTGCCTCCGCGGCGTAAATAAGCTCTCCATTATTCCATTTCATCCCAACAACCGGAAGCCATGTTTTATTAATTAGTTTTTTCGCTTATTTTTGACCGCAGCCCTTTCCCATAAACTAAAGCTTCTAGTCGTTTTCAAATTGACTTAATCCCTTATGCCACTATATTTTGGCTAGCTCTTCATTTATATCAATATATTGTGTTTAGTTCTATGAAAGAGCGGCGTTTTGGGCAGGTGGAAAGGGGAGATTATTTGGGCACACCACATATTTTTGGCCTTTTTTGTCAGGCCATTTAGATTTTGACAAACCTTATTTCCATGGCGTCTTTATCTGAATTTTGTTAAGGAGAAATTTTAGGTCAGGGGTTAACTTAAGCTTACTTGCCAACGTTTCTCAGTTGCAAGTTTTTTGGCTTAAATATACCGCGGAATCTGACCTTTATTATTATGCTAGTCCATATATCTGAAGATCTTGTTAACATCATCGTACACCATTCCAGAGTATGTTATCCATTGGAGGCCTGCGGCCTTATCGCTGGAAGTGTTGAGGGTGAAAAAAAGATCATTAAAAAGGTATACCCCCTTCATAATACCGAGCAGAGCCGGATTCATTTCAACTTCGCTCCCAAAGAGCAGAATAACGCCGTTAAGGACATGCGCTCGCTCAACCTGTCGCCCCTTGGGAACTTCCACTCCCACCCCGAGAGCCCGGCCGTACCCACCGAGGAGGACATAGATCTTTCCACGGATCCCAGCCACAGCTATCTCATCCTCTCCTTAAAAACCTCCACGCCCGTCCTCAAGTCCTTTCACGTGGACAAAAAGACGCGCCTAGTGGAAGAGGAGACCTTGGTGGTTGAGCCCTCCGAGGCCAAGCCCTAGATTGCTTGGCACTTTTCGGGATTTCAACAAAAATGTTCCTTTTTAAGCCCTCTATGTTGTAGCACTAGACTTTTGACATAAATCTTTTGCTAGGTCTTCCAAAAATGGAGCTAAAGTTGTTTTCAGATTCAACTTCTTTTACTTTTTTTCTTTTTCCGAGTAAATCAAATATTTCCTTGATTTTTCCTACGTCTTTTTGACACATGTCAAAATTAAAATATCGTCTTTCTAAACAGCCCTCATTCTGGGGGCTTTTTTATTGTCCTTTTTCTTGCTTTTTCTTAGTTATACTTCCCGCTAAGACAGTTTATTTATACTTTATTTAAGTGTTTTTATGGGTATTTTAGTTATCTTTATGGGTATTTTGCCTAAATTTTTTAACTATATATTAGTTTTCAAGAAAAGCCGTATAAAAATTTTATTTAAGTATCGACTTGCCTATATTTAACTTGAAAATGTAGGAACCAGCGTCATAATTTTAAATCTATTTTTTTTCATTCTTGCTTTTTAAATAGTAGAGTGCTAGACTCTGACCTGCTATTTTATCCATGTTTTCTTTGAAAAAATAATCTCAAAATATTTTGCATTTTCAGACATTTAAATTTTCCTAAGTCCTTTAAAAGATTCCTTAAATTTTAGCATAATAATTTTTAAAACACTTATATATTATTGTCAGATTCATCGTTTTGCCATAGGCATAACTTTTTGAAAATAATCCAAAACAATTAAAAATAATCATTTTCTAGTTTGCGCCATTCTCCAATGTGTGTCGCAAGCATTGTTTGTGCTCTGTTCAAAGCATGTCGTCACAAGATTTTCGCATATATCATTTTTTCCAAGTTAAGTGGTTTTTTTTAACCACTACATCAACACACTCACAATTGAGGTTCACAATGACAAAAAAAATTACAACCGTTTTTGCCTCTCTGGTTTTTTTATTTGCAACAGCCCTCATGCTCAACATCGCGACCCCCGCGCAGGCGCAGCTCCCCGGCCTTGATGCCCTCAACATCGGCAAGGTACTCCCCACCCTGACCGAGACTGATTTCACCAACTTCATCGATCTCTATCCGACCTTTTTGAAGGATCCTGCAGCTGCCTTCAAGACGCTAGCCACCAAGGGCGTCGACATTGAGCACTTCCAGGGCGTCATCACCAAGATCGTCACCAACGTCCACGGCCTCACTTCACCTGATGCCTTGAACGCCTTGAAGTCCCAGTTTGGCGACAGCGGAATCTTAAACGCAGCCGAGAAGATTCTCTTTGACAAATACAAGGACAAACTGGTTGGCCTTGTAACTTCAGCAATTGCCCAGTAATTGCGCCGTACCCTTTCCTTTCTTTCACAAGGGGGCTTAGGCCCCCTTTTTTTTGATTATTTCGCCTATTTTTTTTAATCATTAATTTTCTGATTGTTTTTAAATTTTTCTTTCTATTTTAACGTATCTTAACTCATAATATTTTCCAGTGCTTTCCCTGCAGTTTCCCATATTGTTTCCCTGTCCTTTCCCTATCTATATTAGCTCTAAAGCCTTCTTTTCAAATTGTTTCAATTCTACTTTTCCCTCCCTCTTAATGCACTTATGACCGTTAATTACTAATTAGTCTATGACTTTCCTTTGATTTCCTCAGTAAACCCATGCTTCGCCTTTGAACGTCTTGGTTCATTGGAACTTTTTGATTTTTTACAAAGCGTAGAATTTCCCATTTTTACATAGTGGCTTTTACCCGCTATGACCACTATCCCTTCCTCTCTTCCAACAATACCTCATATAGAACTCCTACATTTTAGATCTCCACATGTGTAGATCGCCTTTTAGTAGTGTTTAGCTTCTGTCTTTCTTTGCTCTCAGATCCAAAAGCCTCCATCTTTCACCTTTTATTTTTCCCTCTCCTTGAGCTCTTATGCTGGAACGTCTCCCTCTCTCTCTTTTGATTTTCCATCTCCTAAATTGTATAATCATTAATGTTTTTCCTTTTAGTCTAAAATTCCCCTAATAATCTACGGATACAGCCATGCCTCATGAAAATGTTTTGAAAACACTGTTTTCAATAGCGCAGGATTCTCTCAGGATTAGACCCCACCAGCTCTTCGCGGAGAGGGCCCTAGCGGATCTCTCCCTCGATCCCCAGTCAATCTTGACCCTGCGGCAAGAGATATCCAGACGCCTCGGGAGACAGGTGCCCCAGGACAAGTTCCAAGAGGAGGGCCTCACCTTCCAGGGGCTTTCCGACTATATCCAAGGGCTTCCGGCCGTGGCTACAAGCCCCCAGAGCCCCGAGGCCCCGGTGGATAGCCCTGCCACAGGACGCCCTGAGGAGAGTGCGAGCTCTTCTCTCGCGGTCAAAAAAGAGACCCAGATCGGAAACCAGGCCCAGATCACCTTGCCGCCTGACACCAATCCCATGGATCTCTTCGCGCTCCAGATAAGAACCATCTACGACCTCTTCTCCAGGCAGTGGAGCTCTTTGGGTATGACCCCGCCCTTTGAGACACCGGGTGCCAGGGAGATTGCGGCCCAGGCGCCTTTGCGCCTGGCACCCGATGCCCCTGAGGTAGCTAAGCTAACCAAACCCAGCGTCCCAGAAGAGGATGAGGCCCCAGACGCGAGCTTAGAGGAGCTTCCGCAGCTTACGCTCAGCTCCCGCCAAGAGGCCTTCGTCCGGGAGCTCTTGAGGCGCTTCCAGGGGCGCAGCACCCAGTCCCGAGCCATGGCTGGCCCGGGTAGCCTGGTCCTGGGGCTCAAGGGCCCCCTAGGGGAGATACCCATATTAAGCGAGGCGGTGCTTCCCATAGTGGTGAAGCACTCGGCTGGAACGCATTTCATGGACCTAGACGGCAACGACTACCTGGACTTCTCCAGGGAGATGGGCTATCTGGGCCACAACCCCAAGCATGTATCCGAGGCCATAGGCGAGCTGGCCGAGACGGGTTTCGCCCAGGTGGCCGCCTCTGAGAAGGCCTTCCAGGCCGAGAGGGCCCTCCAGGGGCTCTTGGGGGGGAAAGGCAGCTCGTCTTTTTGGGAGAACGCCGCCGCGGCCTTTGACGCGGCGGTCTTAATCTCCCAGATAAAGACCGGAAGAAGCAAACTAATAAGCTTCAGCCAGAGTTCCCCCAGGGTAGCCCAGTGGAGGGTGCGCTATCTCTTTGGCTCCGGCCAAAAGGCCCCCAGCGGGGAGCTTATCTTCCTCAACTACGGAAGGATGGAGAGCCTTCTGCAACTAGAGCGTGAGATCCACGACACCGCCGCGGTTCTGGTGGAGCCCGTGGACAAGATGGATCTCTCCTACCAGTCGGCGAGCTTCTTGGGGCGTTTGCTTAAGATCGTCAAGGCCGGAGGGGCCACGCTCATCTTAGATGAGACGGCCTACGGCCCAGCCTTCCTTCCTGGTGGCATGGGCGCCCAGCTGGGCGTGGTGGGGGATCTCGCGGTCTACGGATCCAACCTCGCTGGCGGACTCCCGGTGGGAGTCCTCTGGGGAGAGAGGGACCTGATGGAGATACTTAAGCACTCCGTTGACGGGGCGCTATTTACCGGGCGCTCGGCCCATCCCCTGGCCTTATCAGCGCTTTCCAGAAGCGGCCGCTACCTAAGTGACAACCACTCCCAGCTATCTAAAAAGGTCATTGGGCTCGCCCGTGAGCTCTCCCTCAAGCTAAACCTCTTCTTCCAAGACGAGGAGGTGCCCCTAAGGCTAGCTAATCTAGGCCCTGCCTTTTCCCTTACGCCCACGGGCCCCTATAGGGGCCAAGGGGGCGTCTTGGAAAACGAGCTCCTCTATCTGCTCTTACTGGAGTCAGGCATCTACTGCGGGCCCTATCCTGGAGGAAAGCTGAATAACCCAGCGGCCAGGCCCATGATCCTAAGCGTCCAGCACCTAAGCGAAGATGTCTCGCGCCTAGAGGAGGCGGTCTTCACGGCGGTTAACGCCTTGAGGGAAGGGGACTTCCCCTACCGCCAGAGGGGCCAGAAGATCTTCCAAGCCTTGAGCGGCCCCAGGGGCCGCTCGCTCAGCTCCTTGGGAAGGGAAGGGGCCCAGCTGGGCCACCACGAGCTCATGCTCTTCAAGTTCCAAGGGAAGGCCAACCTGGAGGCCCTCCACTGGGCCGTGTCCCTGCTTCCCTCTAGGCACCAGGCCTTAAACATCAGCCTCTGGGGCTCCCAGGGAGGCATCTATGAGCGCCAGGACGACGAGGCGGCCTTTAGGCTCTTAAATCTTTCAGACTTCAGCTCCGAGACCCCCAACCAGGCGGTGGCCCCATTACTGGTCCCTTACGACCTGGCGAGCCCGCCCTTGGCCAGGGCCGCTGTCATAGACCGCGGCGACCACAGCCTCTTCGCCTTGGCGTCACTTGGTGATGCCCTTGATAGAGAGAGTCTGTGCATCCTCCTCTCCGACTTAAAGGCTAGCCTGGAGGGAGTTCCCCAAGGCGATGCCCCGGATAGCCTGGGAGAGAGTTTAAAAGAGCTAAATGATTTCCTCACCGTAGGAGAAAACGGCGCCCCGGGGCCCAAGGAGAGCTCTCTAAGCTATTGGAGCGAAAGGCTCTCAACCGAGCGTGACCTCATGGGCTTTCCGGTGGACAACCCGCTTTTACGCGCCTCCACCAAGGGTCGCGGCCACTACGAGGAGATAGGCGGAAACCTTCTGGAGAGATACCGCCAGAGGCTAAGCGATCTAGAATTCACCCCGGAGATGTTCATGAGCGGGGTCTTGGGGCTCGCCCTCCAGAAGTTCATCGTGGGCACTCATTTCGTGGTGGGAAGGAGAAGCTCCGGAAGGTTCACGCCCAAGACCCTTTCCCAGGTGGGTTCCTTTAGCTATTTCCATCCTTTGGAGATTAACACCTCCAGGGCCTACAGCCGCGGTTACCTTGAAGATCTCCTGCTCTGCGAGACAAGCGCCCTCAACAATCAATACGCAAGCGATCTTGAGCTTCTGGAGAGACTGGGTAAGCCTCCCTTTGAGGTGACACTTAGCTATTTCGGGGTTCCGCCCGACCTCTTAGACCTTCCCGGCCTCAGGTGCTCCTTTTGTCCCCTCTACCCACCCGGTGGAAGTGCACTGTGCCGGGTAGTCTTCACCGAGGAAAAGGATCATCTGCACCTAAACCTCTCGGCCTCTGAGGCCGTGAGCCCCAGGGCCCTATCCACCTTAGGGGGCTACCTTAGGGAGTCCTTCCGCGAGTTCGCCCTGGACACCCACAAGCTCCCCTCATCATTTAAGACGCCCACGGCCCCGCATGAAGCGCCAATTAAAGCCGCTCCAACTGCCTCCCTTACCGCGCCAATTAGCGAACCAATTGCCGCGCCAATCGCCGCAAAGCTAGGAGAAACTAAAGTAAGCTTAGCGGATGAGCCTCAGGCCAAGGCCAAACAAGCTACCCTAGGCGCCACATCCGCGCCTATTGAGGCAGTTATTCTTAAGATCCCAGATGATCCAGCTCTTAGGCATCAAGTTCTGGCGGATCCTTTCGCGGATATGGAAGGCGTTCCAGATTTTAGCCAAAATGATAGGGACAATCTATTGGCCCTCTACGGAGACATTTTGGAGCGGGTGTTTCCTCTAAACCCCTCGCAGAGGGATTTCTTGGAGACAGCTTCCAAGGGAAGTCTCGCGACATTTTCCAGCGTGCGCTTTCAGCTAGACGACACTCCCGAGGCGCGCATCATGGAGCTCATGAAGAGGGTCTCCAGCTTAAGAAACAATTTAGACATCTTTAGACTCTCAATATACAGAGGCGAAAATAGCCACTTCAACGTACTAAGCTGCGTCTCCCCAGAGCTAACCGAACTCTTTGGCTACCAGTCCCTAGAAGGCATTCCTGTGGTGGAGCGGGAGAGGCGCATCCTTAGCTTGGAGATGGAAGAGGAAGAAGAGCTCGCCCAAAGCGTATGGGGTAATTCCTTAAACAAATCAAAGACCGCGAATGACCCTAATAAGGAAGATTCAACTGACCCTAAAATTTTATCCAAACCCCTCATAAGGCTCTCACTCTTTAAAACAGGCGAGAGCGCCTGCGAGATTCTTCTTAGCTATAGCCGTCTGGCCTTAGATCCCCAAGGGGCCACCTGGCTCTTAAAAGAGATACTGCGAACAGGTAACGAAAATTTAGACGCCGCAAAAGCCGCGAGCGAGGGAGTTCCATCTTTTGCCCAAGGGGCGCATATTTTACGTAAAAAAGCCCAGGATAGCTACGTCGCCACTCAAGCTTTTTGGGAGAAGAGCCTAGCGAGACTCACCCGGGCCACCCGGGTGGAAGGGCGCATGGGGGCCCTTCCCTCCAAGGTATCCAGGCGAGAGGTATCGGTTCCGGCGAGGCTTAGCTCTGAGTTCGCGGACAGTTTACGGGAAGCGGCCACTAGAATCGGGGTGAGCGCTGAGAGTTTTCTAAGCGCCGCCTACGCGGTACTACTGTGGCACCTAACCCTTTCCGGGGAACTTAGCTTTGGCGTTAACAGTGACCTACGCACATCTTTAGAAAAAGACGCAGAGAGGCTAATAGGCCCAGGGCCCTATGCCACTTTCCTACCCATGACGCTGTGGGTGGAGCCCAGTAGTAGTTTTTCCCAATTGGCCAAAGCCGCCCAAGACGCGAAAAAAGCCCTTGATGCACACGCCTTAATTAGCATGTCTGAATTATCCGCCATATCTCCCTTGGGCCGCGATAGCTTTGGGCATTTCTTCATAAGCGAGGGTAGTTTTGACGAAGAGGGCCCCAAGGCCAGAAAGCTTAGGGAGCTCTCTGGTTTAGGATCCTCTCCCTTAGGGCTCATAGCCAGGGAGTCGGAAAGCCTGGAGTTCTTCTTCGTCTACACAGAGACCCACTACGCCGCCTGGCAGGTGGAGGTCATAGCCATGAGCTACCGCCAGATCCTGGAGGACGCCGTGGGGGATCCGGATAGGGAAATTGGCTCTTTAAGCCTTTCCGACATCCATCAGCATCTATCTTTACTTAAGCACAACAACGCCCAGGCGCAGAAGTTCGAAGGGGAGACGATCTTAGATCTCATAAGGGCCCAGGCGCAAATGGCGCCTGCGGCCGTGGCCGTGGTGCAGGCGGATTTCACCGAGGACTACGGGACCTTGGATAAGGAGTCGGACAAGTTCGCGGCCCAGTTGAAGGTGGCGGGTTACGGACCCGGAAAACGCGTGGCCTTGGTCTTTGACGACAGCACCCCGGAGTACCCCCAGGTCTTATTGGGGGTACTTAAGAGCGGGGCCACGGTGGTGCCGCTCTCCGCCGCCATTCCGGTGGAGTCTCTCAAGAATCTTCTCTTGGATGCCAAGCCGGATCTCTTGGTCTCCGGCGAAAGGTTACCGGAGAACCTCATGCTCATGGACTCTCTGGAAACCCCGGTGGTCGATCCCCGGGGCCGTTTCCTCAAGGGAGGGTCCTCCGGGGTATTGGGTTTCTCCAAGTTCACGGTGGATTTCGTGAGAAGGGCCCGGGACGAGGTGAAGATAGACCCGGACTCCCCCGCATATATCATCTACGTATCCGGCCTCCTCTTAGGAAGGTCCCAGAGCCCGGATGACCCCTCACCCAAGGGTGTGGCCGTTAGCCATAGGGCGCTATTTAACCTGGTGAGCTGGGCCTCTGACTTACTAAAAGTATCCCCGGGTGACGTTCACAGCACCTACGCGCCGCTCTCATCTGATGTATCCATTTTAGAGATGCTCATACCCCTTTCGAGAGGGGCTACCCTTCTACTTTTGTCTAATTTGGACTACTCAGACGAGGAGGTGCTCTGGGAGACCATACACAGCCACGAGGTGAGCTCCCTATCACTCCCTCTACGTAAACTGAGGCAATACCTCTCCCGCTACTCGCTCTACGGCCTTAAGACCATAGTAACCTGGGGAAGGGGCTTATCCGGTGACAACATATCCGAGCTTTTAGAGAGGAGCCGCACGGATACCCGCATTGTTAACTGCTTCGGCCAACCCGAGTGCACTGTGGCGGCCTTGGCTGAGTCAGCTTCCCCGGGAGCGGTTCCCGAGACCATGGGCCGACCGGTTCCCAATACCCCTAGCTACGTGCTAGGTGACAGAGGAAGACTCTTACCAGCGGGTTTCCCGGGTGAGCTTCACGTGGGAGGTGTGCAGGTGGCGCTCTCCTACTACAACAAGCCCCAGGAAACAGAAAAGGCCTTTATAGCGGACCCCTTCGCCCACCTAGCCCCTCCGGAGTACCACGCCAAGAGGCTATTTAAGACGGGCATCCTCTGCCGCAGGCGCCCGGACGGGCGCCTGGACTACCTGGGGAGAGTGGGGCCGGATACCCTCATCAAGGGGAGGGTGGTTCCTATAATCCAAGTGGAGAGGGCGCTACTCTCGCACAGGGGTGTGATGGAGGCTCTGGTCGTTAAACGCGAGGACTTCTCTTCCTATTTTGAGCCGTATCTGGCGGCCTATTTAACCGTCTACCCTACCCATGACCCCATAACTGTTCAAGGCGTACGCAAGCATCTTGAAGATAGGCTTCCCTTCTACGCCATTCCGGAGAAGATTGTCATCCTTCCGGAGTTTCCCTTAGACCCCTTCGGCCGGGTGGACGTGCGGGCGCTACCCGCGCCGGAAACTGTGGCGTCCGATGCGCCGCCAGAGACCAAAGAGAGCCCCGCCTCCGGGGGCCTGGCCCCCGGCGGCGGGGAATCCAGCCTCTTCTTTGAGGAAGATGAGGATCCCTTTGAGCTCATGGGGGATAATCTGGCGCCCTCACTGCGCGAGGCAATTAAAGGGCACTATGGATCGTTTTTAGGAAAGGTGGCGCCTCTGTCATCCACCCAGAGGGCCCTCTATGAGTTCTCCGGAAGGGATACGGAGAAGAGGCTCTCCCAGCTCTCGGCGGTCATAAGGCTCACCCTTTCCGGAAACTTGGACCCCAAGCAGATGGAGACGCGGCTGGAGAGCTTGATTAACGGAAGCGACGCCTTGAGGATGTCCTTTTTTGACCGAGACCAAGGGGCGCCGGTGGTGGTCTTCACCCGGAGGGCGCCATTGTTAAGTGAGATATTCTCTTTTGAGGATCTTCGTTCATTTGACGTGAGGAAACGCGAGGCTAAGCTATCGGCCGCGGCCGCATCGCATCTTGCGACCCTTAGGGAGCTTTCCCAGGCGCCACTGGTTAGGGTATCTCTATTTACCTTAGAGGAGAGGCTCCATGAGCTAATATGCTCCTTCCACCCATTGGTATTTGACATCTATTCCAGAAGATTGTTTCTGGAGAGGCTCTTCTTTGGGGGGGCCGAAGGCGCCCCCACCTATCTCCCCTATCTAAGGGCGAAACTAGCCGAGGACCCCCAAGAGACCCGGAGCTACTGGCGGGAGGAGCTCGCTAGCCTCATACGTCCCTCCCAGCTCCCTGGGCCCCTCCCCGGGACAGTGGATACCCTAAGCGAGGGAGCGAACACCAGGGATCAGGCAAGATTAAGATTAAAAAGCGACATCTCCGAGCGCATCAGAGTAAGATCCAAGGAGCTGGATATCCCGGTATCGGATTTTCTCTTGACAGCTTGGTTCATCGTACTAGCGAAGGCCACCCGGGAGGATACCGTCTGCGTGGGCCGCGTCTTAAACGGCCGCGGCCGGGGCCAGGCCGGGCTTTTAGGGCCCGTGGAGATAATCGCGCCACTTGTGGCAAGTGTAACGGACAACTTGCCCTTCAATACCCTGGCCAAGGAAGTTTACCAGAAGAGAACCCGGGCCAAGGAGTTTGAGAACATCTCTCTTTCCACCGTGAGGGCGCTTTCACCCTTAAAAAACGATACCATAACGCACGGCTTTTCCTTTAGGCCGGCTTTAGGTCTTATTAAGATGCAGACGGACTTAAAGGTTAGCTCTCTGAGGGAATCACCGCATTCCCTCTTTCCCTTCTGTTTGGCCTGGGAGGAGCTAAGTAACTTCGAGGCGGATCTTATATACGACCCCAGGCGCTATCTGCCCTGGCAGGTGAACGTTTTTAGCGAGGCTATTCTTAGCGTGCTACTTCAAGCCGTGGAGAGGCCCTCCATGGAGTCTGGTTCTTTCCACTTAGCCAACAAAGAGCTGGAAAGGAGTCTAATCTTAGCTGAGCGGGCTAGAGACGAGGAGTACCCGGAGGGGACGGTTCCGGAGCTCTTCGCCAAATGGGCCAAACTGGGTCCCAGGGTGGAGGCGGTCATCTGTGGGGGGGACAGCTTAAACTACGGAGACCTCGATATGTTGAGTAGCGCCTTGGGAGAGGCTATTCTTAAGCTTGGGGCAATACCCGGTGAGGACGTGGTGGGCATCTGCCTCTCTCGGGGCCTCGACTACCCCATAGCCCTCATGGGAGTCCTCAAGAGCGGCTCCGCCGCTCTTCCCCTTCCCACCTTGCGCCCGGACGCGCTAGCGGCCATAGTCGCGGACGCCAATCCCTCGGTAATTATCTCAGAGGAGGCCTATCTCTCACTTTTTAGCGCCATCAAGTGCCCGGTGATTAGCCCCAAGGGCGTTCTTCTTCAAGGGGAGGAGATAAATAATACCAAAACCCAAGTTTCCCCACGCCTAGTCCAGGGCGATCAAGCGGCCTACGTAGTCTACGTGAGCCATCCGGAAGGAACCGAGGACACTCCGGTGGGCGTGGTGGTTAGCCACCGCTCCCTCTATAACCATGTCTCCTGGTTCACCGAGACCTTGGATCTGCGCGTGGGAGAGATAGGGGCCTCTTACGCCCCCTTCACCATGGACGCTAGCTTGATGGAGATCTTAAACCCCCTCTCCTGCGGGGCTAAGGTGCGCATCTTGACAGAGTCTGAGATGGGAGATTTGGATCTCTTGGCGGATATCGCCTCTAGCTCTCTGTCCGCCCTCTGGCTACCCTCCAGGCTCTTCCTCCATTTCGCTGAGACCTATAAGCTAGGAAAACTAAAGACCCTCTACACCACGGCCTGGGGACTCCCCTATGACCTTCCCATCAAGGAGCAAGAACTCACCCGCTTCCTAACCACCTTGGGATTCCCGGAGTGCGCCATCGCCTCCGCCGCCGAAAGCGGCGCCCCGGGTAAGCTTCCGGAAACCGTGGGCCTCTCCGGCGCCAACTGCCGCTCTTACGTAATAGACAGCTCCTTTGACCTGCTTCCAACGGGTTTTCCGGGGGAGCTCTACCTAGGAGGTGTCCAGGTGGGCATGGGTTATCTTAACCACAAAGAGCTAACGGATAGGTTCTTTGTGGACGACCCCTTTCAAGACGCCTTCCCGGACGACTCTCCGGATAACCTCAAGAGCGCCTCCAGGCCCCTCAAGGGAAAAGCCAAGCTCTTTAGAACCGGGCTTCTGGTCTTGCGTCGCCCGGACGGTAGACTGGATTTCTTGAAGAAACTGGACCCTACCGAGATGTCTTTGCGCACCCCCAAGAAAGCATCTAGCGTGTTTGCCGGCTTTGCCAGTAGCTCTCCCG
>JAITJT010000093.1 GCA_031278795.1 Deltaproteobacteria bacterium
TGAGGCGTTTCGACTTTCCCACGGTCATCAACACGAGCATAAACGAAACACTCTCCCGCACCATCCTCACCTCAGGTACCACCATACTCGCTCTTTTGAGCCTCTATTTCCTGGGAGGCCCGGTTAACCGCGACTTCGCCATGGCCATCACCATAGGAATCATTGTGGGTACCTACTCATCCATCTTCATAGCGGCGCCCCTTCTACTTTTATGGGAAAAGAAGAGCCTACCGGAAGAGTATCCTCTTCCGGAAAAAAAGCCCGCCCTGGACAAGAACACTGGTAAGAAGGCCACGGCTTGAGCCTTAATTTTACGAAAAAAAGCTAGCTATAAGCTCTCTATAAGCTTCCTATAAGCTTCCTATAAGCTTTCTAAATAGCTTCCTATAAGCTTTCTAACAGGAACAATCTCCTTAAATTTTCGCGTTTCACCTTTCAAAGATTTCGCGTACTCATCTTTAAAATTCTGCCTTTGGCCATATGGAGCATCAATATTTCACTTTTCAAAACTTAACACAGTGTAAGTTTTGAAAATTTTACCTGAATTTTAGCCTATTAAAAATTTCACATTTTCACCTTTAAAATTTTATATTTTTTCCTCTACCCTAAGAGTTAAGCGCGGGCCCAAGCTTTGCTCCTTACGCTAGGGGTTTAGGCTATTGGCTTAAATTGTGATAAAATCCAAAAGAGCTGCTAACGCTGTTTTCTTAAGTCCCCTTGCCAAAGCGCCACATTCAGCTAAACTAAAAAGGTAAGATTTTTTTTAAGCGCGATTTTCCTATGATAAATATTGTAGTTTTGGACGGAGGGGCCGTAAACCCCGGTGACATCTCCTGGAACTCCATAAAATTGCTCTCGGATAGTTTTAAGTACTATCCTAGAACCGAAGAGGGCGAGATCCTGGAAAGATCCAAGGGAGCCCAGATCCTCCTCACCAACAAGACCCCTCTTAGCCGTAAGACCCTCAAGGCCCTTCCGGATCTAAAGTACATCGGGGTTATCGCCACGGGCTACAACGTGGTGGATGTAAAGGCCGCAAAAGAGCTAGGCATACCGGTCACCAACGTCCCGGGCTACGGAAGCGCCGCGGTGGCCCAGTACGCCATCGGGCTCCTTTTGGAGATTACCCTCCACATAGGCCACCACAGCCATATGGTAAAAAAGGGACGCTGGCAGGAATCCAGGGATTTCTGCTTCTGGGATATCCCCTTATCCGAGCTGGACGGTAAGACCATGGGGATCGTGGGCCTAGGGGCCATTGGTTCCAAGGTGGCGCGCATCTCCTTGGCTCTGGGGATGAAGGTCGTGGCCTACAACGGCCCCAGGGCCCCCAAGGGGGAGCATCCTGGTGTTGAGCTGGTCGAACTCGCTAAGCTCTTTAGGGAAGCTGACGTTATCTCTCTCCACGCCCCCTTGAACAAAGACAACATAGGGCTCATTAACCTAAAGAGCCTTAGCCTCATGAAGGACGGGGTACTAATCGTAAACACCGCCCGAGGCGCTCTCATCAATGAGGAGGCGCTCGCCAAGGCGCTTAAGAGCGGAAAGGTAGCCGCAGCGGCCTTGGACGTCCTGTGCTCCGAGCCGCCCACGGACGACAATCCCCTCCTCAATCTAGACAACTGCCTCATCACCCCGCATCTGGCCTGGTCACCTCGGGAGGCGCGCTTGAGGCTCATGGAGATTGCCAAAGAGAACATCAGAAAATTTTTAGAGGGCACTCCGGTGAACGTGGTGAATCCTTAGCCACTCCACCCCCTTGACCCTCTCCACCGCTAGTCAAAGCCTTCGTTTTTTGAGGGAAACTATGAAAATCGTCATCGCCCCGGACTCCTTTAAAGAAAGCCTAACCAACCTGGAGGCTGCCCTCGCCATCAAGAGGGGGCTCGTGAACGTCTGGCCCCAAAACGAGTATCTTATCTTTCCCGTCTCGGACGGCGGAGTGGGAACCGTGGAGGCCTTGATCTACCTAACCGGCGGAAAGCTCATAAAAGGCGAGGTGAGGGATCCCTTGGGCCGCCGCAAGAGCGCCGCCTGGGGCCTCATGGGTGACGGAAAGACCGCGGTGGTGGAGATATCCGCGGCCTGCGGGCTCGCCAGTCTCGTGCCCCAGGATCTAAACCCCTCCAGGGCCTCCACCTACGGTTTCGGGGAGCAGATAAACGCCGCTCTCAACACCGGCATCGACAGGCTCATCCTGGGCCTAGGGGGAAGCGCCACCAACGACGCCGGGGCGGGCATGTTTAAGGCCTTGGGCATGAAGCTCTTAAAGACAGACGGTACGCCCATAGAGCCTGGCGCCCTGGGCCTAAAAGAACTCGCCAAGATTGACACCAGCAACCTAAACCCCAGGCTAAAGGACGTTAAAATTATTGTGGCCTGCGCCGTGAAAAACGGCCTCCTCGGTCCCAAGGGCACCACCCAGATCTTTGGTCCCAAAAAAGGCGTTACCAACCTCCTCATGCCCCAGCTAGACGATGCCCTGGCCCACTTCCACAACGTGGCCAGGGAGGCAACCGGAAGGGACGTGGCCGCGTCCGAAGGCGCGGGCGCAGCCGGAGGGGTGGGCGCGGCCCTCATGCTCTTCACCGACTCCATCTTTGAAAAGGGCGTAAAGGTAATCCTCAACGAGGGAAACTTTGAGGAGAAGGTCAAGGGCGCCTCGCTAATAATCACCGGGGAGGGCCAGACAGACGCCGAGACCGTGTGGTGGGGCAAGGCCCCCTTGGGGGTCGCCCAGATGGGCGCGAGCATGGGCATACCCACCGTGGTAATCGCGGGCTCACTTGAGCACGGCTACCAGAGGCTCTATGACAACGGCATGGCCGGCGTCATGAGCATGCTTCCCTTCCCCATGACCTATCCCCAGGCGCTCAGGGACGCCCCCTCCATCCTGGAGGACGCCGCCTGGAGGCTGGGAAAGCTCCTCTCCATCAAGGTGTGAGCGTCTCTTAAAGTTTTTCACGCTCGAAAGTATGGAAGACGGTGGGCATATAAGCTCAAAGCTCGATAATTAAAACTTATATCTCTTGAAACTTAGAAAATCAGCTTGGGACTGTAATTTTTGGAAAAAAAACGCTCTTTGGTATTTTTAAAAAATTATTATGGATAAGGATATACTTGGCTAATTAGAGGAATTTTCGTTTAAATGTTTTAAAAGAAGATAGAGATATTTTTTTACAACAAAGACGCGTGTTTAAGAAAATACTCTCAAACCGACCAAAGCCTGACCCGCGGATTTTTTTTGTGTAACAGATCCCCAAAAAGGCAACAAAATATAAGTATTTTCGCTATGTTTGATTTTTATTTTTCAAGTGAAGCGCTTAATTTTCAAGCCAAGGCGCTTATTTTTCAAGCCAAGGCGCTTAAACAAAGAGGGAAAACTATTGCATTTATATGAAATTATTTTTTTTTAAAAGTATTATGAGCTTTGGGCAAAAAGTCAAAAAAAGGTATGAATCCAAGTCAGAATAAATTCTTAAATTTACTGTTTTAAATTTATTTAGCTAATTTTATAGACGTATTATTTGTAACAGAGGTAGGCTTTGAAGAATTCAGGTTTAGAAAGTTTTATTCGAATAGAAATTAGATCAGACAAGGCTAATCCTACTGAGTACGCCGTATTTTGCCCAAGAATCAAGGGAGAATCCGGTGAGGACATAATAGCTCAAAAGGATATTTGGCTTGGTAAAATTTTAAATAAACTCAAAGGCGTATATTATAGCCGAGAAAGAGGAGTTTTCGGGTTTACTTTAGAATCAGGATTCTATACTTTACCGCCTGAGGAAATTAAAAAATACGAAGAATCTTTGGCCAAAAAGAAGCCGGAAAAAGAAAAATCCCCTAGAAGAGCCAAATCCTCCATTGGCTTTGGTGACATATACGCACTCGATCAATTCATGAGAAAAAATGGACTAGTCGATTTGTTTAGCTCTATTAGTGGATTACCTTTTGACACATTAATGTCATTGGTTATATTTAAAATATTAACAGATCGCGCTACTTGTAACGTTCAGACATGGTGGAATGAAACTGCAGCGAAATATTTGTATCCCAAGGCACTAATTTCACCTGATCAAGTCGGCCAATTTTTGGAAAATATTGGCGGAGAGCAGATTTTTTCAAAATACATCAAAAAGCATATCGATTACGCACAAGATTTAACACCTAAACACTATATCTTAATGGATAGCTCTGATTTATTTTTTGATTTTGATATTCCTGGCGAAGCTTTAATCAATCCCCATGGAAAGATTTACGACACAAAAAGATTTATATTCGTTATTGATAGCCAGACAAGGTTTCCCGTTTATTTCAGCTTGATTCACGGCTCCAGAGATGATGTTTCCGTCTTAAATAATGTTCTTGACGAGCTTGATTTCTACGGCATCAAGAGTGGCAAAATTATTGTTAACGCCTTGGAATATTCAGAAGATAATTTAGGGGAGTTATACAAAAACAATATCCTTTTTTTAAAAAAAATAACGGATAGAAAATTTTTAAATTCCGATCATTTAATTGATCAATACGAGCCTAATATAAAGCAGAAAGAAAATTACGTAGAATATGGTAATAAGGGCTTCTTTATCAAGAAAGTTCCAGTAAGTATTCATAATGATCAAATCAAAGGCTTTGCCTATGTTTGCAAAGATTTAGACGAAGAACGTCTTGATGAAGAGAGATACAATTACCTAAACCAAGAAAAACATATTAACGATAGCCAATATCAAAAAGATCGAAAAATGTTTGGCTCATTTGTTTTACTCTCATCTACAAATTTACAAATAGATGAAGTTCTATCTTGTTATTACGCATACGAAAGCTTAGATTTATTTTCTGGTCTTTTTAAAAACGAAATTCGTTATTTGGCAAAAATGGCGCGCCCCACCCTAGCCTTCAAAGGCATTCAGCTCATAAGCTTTATGGCGCTTACGGCATTTACTTCCTTCAAAAACGCGCTAGAGAGTAAAAATTTATCTTTTGATGCTGCAGTTTTCGATTTAAGACGCTATCAGGCGCTACTCTACAGCCACAAATTGGTGCCTTATGAGAAGTCCAAAAGAATTGAAAATATCTATAAGGCTTTAAATGTAAAGATACCTGAGGAAATAAAGTTAAATAATTACAAAAAAAGAAATACATAATATTTCTTAGAAACAGTTAAATTTCCCTACGACTTATTTCCATCTTTCCCTTGTGTATCATGGGAAGGATCGGTTTTTTGCGTCTCTTGGGAAGTATTAACATTTTTGTCTTTATACTTGATAGAGGACTCTTTAGAATCTTTTGGGATGTTTTCTTCAGAGCTTGGCTTGGGGCTAAAGGTATCCCCTGCGGGTTCCATGTGGATTTCAATGGGCTCGTCATCAATGGGCCCGGCGTAGGTTACTTTTCCCGTCTCCACGTATTTCCCGAAGAGAATGTCTGAGATGGGACCCACAAAGCAGCCTTGGAAGGGAGAGGAGGAAGCGCAAGGGGCACTAGGGCTTAACTCGTCTTGGGAGAGCTCAGCCTCCCTGAGCTCCGCCTCCGCCAGTTTGTCGCACTCCTCAACCGAGCTCGCGGGTGATAAATCCACCTTGTGGCCTTTCTTACCCTTTTGGGATAACTTATGCTCTTTCCCGCCCTGCGAGACGCGCCTTGCGTCCCCTTGCTGGTTTTCAAAGGCTAGGCAACACATTAGCCTTCCGCAGACGCCGGATATCTTCACCGTGTTGATGGAGAGATTCTGTTCCTTGGCCATGCGCACCGAGACCGGGGTGAAGTTTTTCAGAAAGCTGGAGCAGCACAGTTGCCTGCCGCACATGCCCATGCCTCCCAGCATGAGGGCCTCGTGGCGAACGCTAATCTGGCGCATCTCCACTCGGGTGCGCAATCTCCTCACCAGATCCTTCACCAGCTGCCTGAAATCCACTCTCTCATCGGCCGTGTAATAGAATATGGACTTGTAGTTGTCAAAGGTTATCTCCGCGGTCACGAGCTTCATGGGGAGGGAGAGCTTCTTGATGCGCGCGTGGCAGAACTCGAACTCGTCTTGCTCGAGGAGCTGGTTCTCGGCTTGCCTGGCCATGTCGTCAATGGTTGCCACCCGCAGGAACTCCCGGTCTTTGGGGAGATACACGCAATCCTTGGGGTCGTCGGATGACCACCTGGTGGGCATGGAGGTGACCATGCCTATGCGGGTCACGTCCTGGTGCTTGACTATGACCCAGACGCCAATGTCTAGATCCGCGTCCCCGCAGTCGTAGACCAGGATGTTTCCACCGTAGCGCAGACGCACCTCCACCGTCCTCCGGCAGGGGCGATCCAGGTTCTTGGGGGCGGCTTGCTCCTTTTTTATCCTGAATCCCCGGTTGTGGCCGTCCATGAACTTGGACTTTCCGGGTCTTTTCTCAAAGTGGTCGGGCATGGGCTAGGGTATCCTCTAAAAGCTCTGATTTTTGGAAGAGTGTTTGAGATTTGTCTTCTCACTACTATAGCACGCTGATCCAAAAACTTTCCAAGGCCAAATCCGCCCTTATGTAGCGGGAGATGGAGTCCTTGAGGCGGGAGATGGCCCCCTCGTATGTCTTAAGATCACTTAGGTGAAGCTTCTTGATGTACCTCTCCATGGCCGCTGTCCTGGTAGGGCCCTCCAGAAGCTTTGGCTCGCGTGTGGCCTTAAGGACGGCGGCGTCCCTAAACCAAAGCCTAAGTTCAACCAAAAAGAGGTTAAGTAGCTCGTTTTCCCAAAGCTCCTCGTCGTCTTGGGCCCTTTCCACCTTAGCTTCCTCCATTATGGATAGAAACTCTTTGGTGAACTCCTTGGCTCTAATTAGCCTCTTGGTGGTGGAACTAGCCCCAAAGATGCGCTCCAGGGCCCTCCAGATCCAGATGGCCCTCTCTATGTCCATGTCCATGGCCCTTCCCATGGCGCCGCAGGCGATTCCAGCTATAAGTTCCGGAACGTTTTCCGGAAGCATAGAGCTCTCCTTTACGGCCTTTAGCACAATCCTTCTGGGAAGAGGCGGAAGTTTAAGTTCCACGCAGCGGGAGACCAAGGTCCCCATGACCATGGAGCTGGAGACGGTCGTAAGTATTATGAGATTATTCTCCGAGGGTTCCTCTAGGGTCTTCAAGAGGGCCCCTCCGCTATCTTGGGAGAGGTTCTCGGCAAAACTTATGATAGTAACCTTGGTCTTTCCCTCATAGGGCTTGAAATTGAGCCTTTCCCTTAGCTCCCTTATGGTGTCAATGGGAATCACCGCGCCTTTCCCGCTGGGGGCGATTAGGGTCACGTCCGGATGGTTGAAGCTGTCAATCTTGTGGCAGGAGATGCACTCCTGGCAGGGGGAGCCGTCAGGGTCCGGAGACAGGCAGTTGGCGGCCTTGGCCACATCCAAGGCCATGGTTCTTTTGCCGCCGCCCGCGGGCCCGCTTATGAGTAGCGCATGGGGCAGACGCCCGTTTTTGAGCATCCCGCTTAAGGCTTCTTTGGCGTGATTTGCGCCTAGTAGACTCCAGGGCATCAGAATAGGGGTTTGGTGGTGAGCTCGCCCACCTCTGAGGGGTCTTTTATACCCTTGCCCTTGGGCTTCTTGGAGTTTACCTGACTTTGATCATAGGTTTTAGTTTCAATTTCCAAGAGAGGCTCCTTAGGACCTGGGTCCATTTTCTCCTCCGGTACAAAGGCTTCCACGCTAGCTTGGATGCCATCGAGAGCTTCCGGAGCTATCTCTTCTTGTACTACAGTTGGAGCTGGTGGGGCACTTGGTGGGGGCGTGCCAAGTGTTGGAGCACTTGGAGAGGCCGCGGGCGCTGGGTTTTCCATAGGCACCCCATCCTCCGGGGAAGGTTCCGCGGGCTCTAAGCCATCAAAAGATGGGGTTTCCAGGTAGTAGTCCTCCATGAGCTTAAAGAATCCCGTCCACTTGTACTTTTCAGTGGAGGGCGACTTGGCCATCTCTTTTTCGATGAACTCATGGATGCCAGCCACCTTGCTGTCCAGGTTGTCCAGATGGTGGAGCACCACGGCCTCCAGGATCTTAGGAGTCTGGGCCGAGCCCATCCTCAGCTCCCCGTGATGGCTAAGGATTAGGTGCTGAAGAAATAAGAGCTTGTCTTGGGGGAAGTTTGTAATCTCGCTCGCCACCTGGGTGATAAAGAGGTTCCCGATGGAGATGTGTCCCAATAACCTTCCCGCGGTTGAGTAGTCGGTGCCTGGACCCTTGGTGAACTCCCAGGTCTTTCCTATGTCATGGAGAATGGCGCCGGCCATAAGAAGGGAGGGATTGAGGATGGGGGCGTAGTGCTTGGCAACCATCCCGGCCAGCCTTGCCACCGAGAGGCTGTGCTCCAGGAGCCCGCTGCGGAAGGCGTGGTGAAAGCTCTTGGCAGCCTGCTGCGTCCAGAAGTCAGATGCAGTCGGATGGGCGAGGGCGCTTAAGGTGATAGTCCGGTAGTCATCGTCCTCAATACCCTGGGCGAGCTCCATGAGCTCGTCCTGCATGGATTTTTGGGTCTTCTTGCTGGAGGCCTGGTAGTCAGCTAAATCAAACTCGTCCCCCTCCTGGATGAGGGTAGCTGATTTGACGTTTATCTCAAGCTGCTTGTTGTAGGTGCTAATACGACCCATGACGATGGAGATCTTTCCCCTCATGAGCTTTTTGTCAAAAAGCTCTATGTCGTTCCAGACCTTGCCCGGCATCTTGGCGGTCTTATCCGCGAAGACCAGATTCAGGTAAGGCTGGCCCGACTTGGTGGTTTGGGTGAGCTTCGACTCCACTAAAAGAGGGATGGTTACATCCTGCCCGTCTTTAAGGTCCTTTACGAATATATCCTTGGAAACTAACATAAACTTTTCTGCTTTTCCTGTGCTTTTAGCTTTTGCCCTTTGGCTTTAATGGTTACGGGATAATGTTTATAAGAACACTAATATTTGGTTTTGAGGAAAGACTCTTAGCAAAATCCTAAGATCCTTATGATTAATTGAAAGATTGGAGCAGCCCCCTAAGAAAGCTTTCCACGGCCTTGTCCCAGGAGCCTATCAAGGCTCTATTCCTTCCCTTTGGCTAATGAAAATTGAGCAAAAGAAATATACCAAATAGTATAGGAAAAGGCAAATAAAATACTAGATACAGTGAAATTTCATTTTTTTGCAGAAAGTCCCCTCAAAGCCCAAAACCCACCTTACACTTTCCTGGAAATCCCCCCCAGTAGCACTACTTCAGCCCAGCACCTTTAAAACATAACTTCCCCACCCCACTAACTTGCCCCCTCCCCCTCTCAAGCTAAGAACTTTCACATTTTCTCTTATAAAATAATTTTATATAAAAAAAGATTTTATACGCATAGTTGATATAAATCAGCTTATTTTTATAAATTTAACATAAATATAAATCTAGATGATAAACTTATATAGAGCCTTAGGGGAGGCTTTTATTTTTCAGTTCTTTCTCTCTTTTCAGCTTTGTCTGGTTTTTTGGTTTTTTCTTTTTTCCCCTTTTTATTTGAGGACACATTGAAGCGCTGGCAGGCAAACATAATACTCATCTTGGCATCCGCGATTTTTGGGCTCTCCTTCGTCTTCACCCGCCTGGGCCTGGAGGGGGCATCCCCGGCGCTCTTTGTCCTTATGCGTTTCGGCTTGTCTCTTATAATCTGCGTGTG
>JAITJT010000102.1 GCA_031278795.1 Deltaproteobacteria bacterium
GGAATGTACTTGTTTTTATTGGCTTTGTGCTCCTGGTAGTCCTCTTCGTAGTCGAATTCGTAGTCTTCCTCCTCGTCTTCCACCTCATCCTGGCTGTTATAGGCGTAGGGCACGTCCGAGTCGGGGCCGTCTTCCTTTCTCTTCTGACCTTTTCCTGACTGCATCTGGATCTGGGCCTGGTAGTTGTTCAGGTGTTTGCCCATCTGCTCAATGCCGTACTCCTTTTCGTCTTCCTCGAAAAAGAGCTTGACCAGGGCATCCACGTTCAAGGGCAGGTCATAGCTTTTCAGGATGTAGAATATGCTGAAGTAGAAGCGCTCCACGAGATCTGGCTCAGCGCTGTAAAACACGGAGAGGCTGGGGTTGTTGTTGAAGAGATCCAGGACCGGATCGCTATCCTTGGACCTCGATTTGTAAAAGACTCCCGTCATATACAGGGCTTTCAGGATCTTGAAAAGGACCGAGTCCAGGGAATCCCCGTTCTTGCCGTTGGAGGTGAGGGTCGCGAAGAGCTGGTCGTGGATGAGCAGGTTGAAAACGATGTTTTTTAGATCCACCAGTTTGATTTCCTGTTCCTCTGACTTTTTTTCCAGAACCTCCTTGCGGAACACTAGCTCAATGGCGGCGCAGCACCTCTCATACTGTTTGTTCAAGAGCACCGGGCAGCGCAGTTTCTTAACCAAGGCCTGCCTGTACTCCTCCGGCAGGGACACAGGGCTAACCTCGCGCCTGGCTGCGGGTATATCTATGAAGTTGTTTTTTATGTGCGTTTCATTGAGGGTGATGGTCATGTCGCCCGTGTGGTCGGGGTGGGGATTGACCGATATGGCGCTGGTGGTGAGCTCTATGTCTTTTAAGAAGTCTATGAATTTCCTGAAGCCCAGCTGCTTGTAATCGAAGTCTGACTGGAGCTGCCTTATCTTGTTGAGGAGGGCCGAGCCGTGGAGGGGGACGCCTTGGTCCAGGATGCTAGCGGCGGCCCTTAGAACCAGGTTGCGGTAATAGTTGGGAATGGGAAGCGCCGTGTTCTGGTACTCGTCCTGGGTGACCAGGTGCTTGTAGTAGTAGAGGTAATCTGCTGCCTTGGTGAGGATGGAGGATGTGGCCTCCTGGGTCACCCCTATGATAACCACGGTCTTTCCGCGCTCCTTGAGCTTGGTGTAGAGGGGCACGTAGTCCGCGTCAGATGAGAATATGGCGAACACCGAGACGTCCTGGTTGTCGAAGGCTATGGAGAGGGCCTCGGTTATGATGGTCATGTCGGCCATGTTCTTGTAGCCGCCAAAATTTGGAATATCGTGCATTTCTATCAGGTTGTCATAGAAATTCTTCCTCAGGCTCCTTATCCAGTGGTGGTTGGAGGTCTTGGCGCAGGAGTAGGCTATGTCCCCAAATGACTTGCGGTAGCGCAGGGGCCCGAACATCTCGGTGAGCTTGTCACAGACGGGTTTTATGTCTATTTCATCTATAAGACCCTCGGTTTTCAAAGTGTTGCACAGTCCAATTACGTTCTCCACGTCTATCAAGAGAACGGTTCCATTGTTGTTACTGGGGTTCATACGTTCCTTGGAAATGTTTCCACATTTCCACCTTCTCTCCTTACGCTTTAAGTAAAGCTTCTTTTTTGTTTACAGGTAAAAGCGTTCTTAGTAGCCCTTGAAAATACTCCCGCGGCAAGAGGAAAATTTAGAATTATCCAATATTTCCAGGGAGTTATGCCCGCAAAAAAAGAATTTTTCGCGTGAAAAAACAGCAAAAGCTTCAAAGAAAAACTTAACGTTAAATAGTTATAAAAATAGAGAATTTTAGTTAGATTATATTCTTATGCAAAATTATTTATTAAAATATATAAGTATTGTTACTTGAATGTTAATTATTGATTTATCTTGAAAGAAGCGAATCTGGTCAGAGCTTGACGCAAGCCACTTTACTCTCCGGAGGCAAGTATAATTAATCAATATTAACGCTTTATGTCAAGAGCTTGTGTTTTGATTTTTGCTAGCAAGGGAACTATTACCCGTGAATGTCTAGCGGGAGTTTCTTCCAGGCGGGGGAAGAGGGGAGATGCCCCATCAAAGTCAAGCATGTAGCGATATCTCCTGGATCGTCGGTTGGAAGGCTGGAAACCCTCAATCAGACCGAGAGCCCTTTCAGCCACTCGGATAGGAGGAGGCTTCCGTTGATTTTGAGTGGTGCACCGTATTTTTGCGATTCTGCCCTTAGCTTTACGATATCCATCTTGGAGCTCATGAGCTCGCAGGTGTGCCCTATGAGCCACTCCTCAATCCTCTGGATCTCCACCTCAGGATGGAACTGCAGGGCCAGGATGTTGTTCCCTACCTTGAAGGCCTGGTTTGGGGTGATTTTGGTGGATGCCAGAAGCTCCGCCCCTTGGGGCAGATTGAATGTGTCCCCGTGCCAGTGGAGGACAAAGGTGTCCTGAAGTTGGTTCAGGGGAGATTCAATTCCTTGTGGGCTTATGTCCAAGGTGCTCCAGCCTATCTCTTTTTGGGTGTTGGGGTACACTTCGGCTCCCAGGGCGTAAGCCATGAGCTGGGCGCCTAGGCAGATGCCAAGCGTGGGCCTGTCGGCCTTTAGACGCTTTTCCAGGAATTTCAGCTCGAGGTTAAGGAAGGGGTAGAGTTCCCTGTCCCCCACGCCGATGGGTCCGCCCATGACAATGGCCAGATCGCTTTGGAGAAACTCCTCGCTGCTGGGGAGATTAACCCCGGCCTGGTGGTATTTGAGCTCATAGCCCCTTTCTTTCAAGATCTTGTCAAAGAAGCCTAAATCTTCGAACAATACGTGCTGGATAACGCGGCAAATCATAAAAACACCATGCGATATTATATTATTTTGAGTTTTTGAACATTCGCGGAAACAATGTGGAAGCTCTTTGGTTTTTTAATTTTTAAATTTTAAAAACTTTTTTCGATATGTTTACGAATATTTTATTTTTACCATATTTATTGTTTGATTGTTTCGCTGTTAGTTTCCATAAGACATAAGGCTTTGATAATAATTTTGTGTTAGTTGTAAGGGAATAATTCTCTGAAAATATGTTCATATTATTTTTTATAAGCCTAAATTTTAATAATATTTTTGATGTCTATTAGAGTATAAGTCTATGATAATATAGGCGCGAGCTTTGATAA
>JAITJT010000130.1 GCA_031278795.1 Deltaproteobacteria bacterium
CCGCTGGCTCGCGCATCCCGGGAGCCTTCCAGAGACTGGCCCGCTTCTTCTACCCCGGGCTTTTCCCTGATTCAGAGGAAGCCAAAAGCCTATCCTGGGAGGCACCTAAAAATTAGCCCCTAATTTTAGCCCCAAATATCAGCCCCAAAGGGATGGCCCCCATCAATAAGCCCAATATATTAGCCTTTAAGCGCAAGCGAGCGTTAAGCTTTCATATTTAGCCAAACTGAAAGCTAAAAATTAAGCGCCTCAAACCCTCACAGCTAGTCCTCCCTGACTCCCGGCCTCGCTGACTCCCTGACACGCCAAAAAAGTTGCCACCCGCCTCCAAATTTGTCAGTTAAATCCTTCTTATACAGCTCAGCCTTCTTATACAGCCCTAAGCATCCTCTACAACCCACAACCCACAACCACAAGCCACAAGCCTCAAGCATATATCCACCCCCCAATATAAAAACCTCAAGCGCGGCCGCTGGCTTATTGACTAGTCAGTTCCATATTTGAGCTTAGCTCTCCCCTTTTTAGCTTGCGGCTCTTGTACCTCTTGATTTCCGGAAGGAAACACAATCCAAGGCATAGGGTTACTGCTAAGACCCTATATATGCCAAGTAATTGATCTGTCCTACAGGGCCGATAAATTGATTGGGGGATTATCCTCCCTTGGGTAATATGGATCTCATGTGGTTTCTAAGCCCATCATGAAGTGTTTTAGGCTAAATGCCTTTTCTGGTTCAAAAAGTGCTTGTAAAATTATATATTGTGGTAGGGGGCCTGGAGACGGGATTTTGGATTAGCCCCACCTAAAATTATGGCCTTAAACTTGCTATGTTTCTTTCCGGCGAGCCTTCCGCCCGAAATCCCATTGTGCGACCAGGGTTTTGGAAGAGACCATTCTCACAAGGAAAAGATCCATGGCATTCAATTTCAGTGACACCTATGCCCGCGGCCGGGAGCGCATTGCCGCCACCAGCCCCTCCAAGCTCATAATCGGGGGAGTGCTGCTCTTCGTGGCCACGGCCGCCTTCATCTATTTCTTGGTGCACAACAACTCCGACCGTTACGAGGTTCTCTACTCGGATCTGGCTCCGGAGGACGCGGGCGCCATCACCAATGAGCTGAAGAAGGACAACGTCCCCTATAGGCTATCAGGTGACGGCACCGTAATCGAGATGCGGGAGGGTGAGGCCCAGGCGGCGAGACTAGATCTGGCCATGAAGGGACTTCCCGCCAAAGGCGGGGTGGGATTCGAGATATTCGATGACCACAAGCTGGGCGTCACCGACATGGAGCAGAAGATACAGCTCCAGCGCGCCGTCACCGGCGAGCTGGAGCGCACTATCATGCGCTTCCCGGAGGTGACGGACGCCAGGATCCACCTCACGGTGCCCAGGGAAACCCTCTTCATAGAGGATCAGAAAAACCCCACGGCATCGGTAGTTTTAACTCTCAAGCCCGGAACCTCCCTGGACAAGGGGAAGATCATGGGCATAGTCCACCTCATGACCTCGGCCGTGGACGGGCTCACCTCAGATAACGTCTCGGTTATTGACACCGAGGGAGGGCTTCTGTGGAGCAAGGACAGCCAGGCCACGGGGCTCTTAAACGACGAGCAGCTGAAGCAGAAGAGGGCCTTTGAGAGGGAGCTCCAGGCTAGGATCAACACCATGCTGGAGAGGGTCCTGGGGCCCTACAAGGCCACCACCCAGGTGAACGTGGAACTGGATCTAAGGGAAGTGGTCACATCCGAGGATCTCTATGACCCGGAAGGCTCGGTGGTTAGATCCGAGCAGAGGATCCAGGAGAGGGAGACGGGCCCGGGCCGGGCCAACGCCGGCATCCCCAACGCCACCTATGAGCTGGGCACCGCCAACCGGCAAAACTCCGGAAACGAGGCCAACCAGGTGGTGTCCTCACGCACCGAGGAGACCACCAACTATGAGGTGTCCAACACCAAGCGGAAGACCATCTCGGCCTCGGGTGATCTGAAGAAGGTGTCAGTGGCCGTTCTGGTGGACGGTATCTTCACCGTAAACGAGGCCGGGGAGCGGGTCTTCACGCCACTTGAGCCGGAGATGATCGCCAAGCTCTCCGAGGCCATTAAAAATACCATTGGATTTGATGAAAAAAGAGGTGACAGCGTGTCCGTGTCCTGCCTGGAGTTTTACCGCGAGGAGCAAGTGTCCATTTGGGCCGTATTCGTACTCGACCTCTTGAGGGAGTTCGGAAGGCCTCTCTTGAATCTCCTTCTTATAATACTGTTCTTCATCTTCGTCATCAGGCCCATCCTCAACTGGCTCAAGAAGGAAGTGGAGCCCGTGGGTGCTGGATCGGAAGAGGCAGTGCTTCCCGACTACCCGGGTGGAGGTGGAGGCATGGGCGACAGCCTGCCTCTCCCCTTACCACCTAGAGAAGAGGTGGTGGTGGTGGACGGAGCCGACACCACGGCCGTGGCCGAGGCCAAGGAGGCCGGAGACGAGGAAGATGCCGACTATGACGAGGAGGCGCCCCTCTATGAGGACGAGGAGCCCGAGGAGATGGACACCGGGCCGCAGCAGCTGGAATATGGTAGACTTACCAAAGACAATGTCCTGCCACTTGCCAAAGAGAACATGGAGCGCACCGTGGGACTCCTCAGGCGCTGGATAGAGCAGAAGGCGCCTGAGACGCCGCAGGAGAAATAACACATAAAGCGCAATTTCCTTGGTACCAAAGTATTGAGGTTTAAGTACAAAAGCGTTTTTCCCTTAGCTTAGATAGCTAATAAAAAGCAAATAGTAAGTGTTTTTCAAAAAGCGCTTATTGTAAGCTTAAAAAGCTAAGAGCTAATAAAAAAAGCCTCTTCTTATTTAGCTTAAAACAAAAGCCAATAGCCTCAAGCTTGAAGTTAACCAAGACATCTTTTGGGAGTTATTTATGGCCCGCGAGGAGTTGCCGGCTGGATCGGCGGACAAGGAGCTGAAAGGCCCGGACAAGGCAGCCATCTTCCTTCTCACCATGGGGGAGGAGTTCACCACCGAGGTGTTCAAAGAGCTGGATGATATGGAGATTAAGGACCTGGGTAAGGCCATGACCTCCATCCAGAACGTGACCGCCTCCCAGATCCAGGACGTCTTATGGGAGTTTTCCCTGGCCATGCAGGAGCCGGGAGAGATCCGCGTAAAAGGAGACGACTTCTTTAAAAACACCATAGGCCGCGCCTTGGATGGTGATAGGGCCGACGGCCTCATCCAGGACGTCAACTCGCCCATACCCTTCTCCAACATCAAAAATATAGACGCCAAGGCCCTGGGTAACTTCATCCGCAACGAGCACCCCCAGACCATAGCTTTGATCTTGGCCCACATAGACCCAGGTAAATCAGCCCAGATAATATCCGAGTTTCCCGAGCCCTTGCAGCAGGACGTTATGCTGCGCATTGCGGACTTGGAGCCTGTGGCCAACAGCATCCTAGACGAGGTGGAGCAGGTCTTAAGAGAGGAGATTAAGGCCCAGGGCCCGGTGGGCGGGCGTCCTGCCGGAGGATCGGGCACCGTCGCCGAGATACTCAACCAGGTGGATCAGAACACCGAGAACGCCATTCTCACCAAGCTGGAGGAGGACAGGGCGGATCTGGCGAACGAGGTCCGGAAGCTCATGTTCGTCTTCGAGGATCTCATAAACGTGGACGACCGCTCCATCCGCACTATCCTGAAAGAGGTCAACAACGACGAGCTCACCTTGGCCCTGAAGGCCGCCTCTCCGCAGATGCAGGAGAAGGTCTTCTCCAACCTCTCCGAGCGCGCGGCCGACATGATCAAGGAAGACCTGGAGGCCATGGGCCCCACCCGCCTGGCGGACGTGGAAAAGGCTCAGCAGTCCATACTCCGGGCCGCCAAGAAGCTGGAGGCCGAGGGAAAGATAGTGATAGGAAAGGGCGACGGAGGCGATCAGTTTGTCTGATTTCACTTACAATAAGTTCAGACCAGACCCTAAAGTTCAGAGCGTGGAGGCCTACGAGCCCCAGGATTTTGGGGACGGTAAGAAAACTCAAGCCACGGACGTCCCCACCAAGCTCAATTTCGAGGAATTCAAGACCCAAAACAAGACACTCTCGGAGATTATCAGCTCCATTCCCTCTCTTAGCTATCTCTTCTCCCCCTTTGACCCGGGCAAAACCCTGGATATGAACTACACGGCCCTTCTCCCGGAAGACGATCCCAAGAAGTACCCCTTCGAGGACCTTGACCCCCGTGACTCCTCCATCATAAACACCCTGGACCGGGCCGAGAAAAAGGCCTCGGAAATTATCCAGGGCGCCAATGACGAAAAGGATAAGATCCTCTCCGAGGTGAGGCGCGAGGCCGTGGTTTTGAAAGACGATCTGGCCTCCACCGCTGAAAAGGAGGCCGAGGACATCATAAACGACTCCAAGGACAAGGCCCGCGAGATAATAGAGTCCGCCCACAAGGAGGCAAGCGACCTAGCTGATCTTAAAAAACAAACGGAACAGCTAAAAAGCGAGGCCGCTAGCATCCTAGAGGACGTGAACATTGGTAAAGAGCGCAACAAGGCCCTTGAGGATGAGCTAAACAAAGCCAAGGCCGACTTTGAGCTCACGCGCCAAAAATGGGATGACGAGAAAGATGAGCTCCTCCAGAAAAGCCGCCAAGAAGAGATGGATAGAGGCTACAGCGAGGGTCTTGCCAAAGGTGAAGTTGAGGGCCAAAGAAAGGGAGAAAATGAGATAAATCAAAAACTCCAGGGCCTTTTAACGGTACTGGATAGGCTCCAGAACCTCTATGAGGATCTCTGGCGCCAAAACGCCCCCCAGATGGTGGATCTCTCCATAGAGGCGGCCGAGGCCATAGTCAACAAGGAGATAGAAAACGGAGTGGGCCTGGCCACGGGCGCCTTCAATGAGGCCATAGAGTACCTCAAGAAGACCCACATAGCCGAGTTCAGGGTACGTCCGGAGGACCTAGAGGAGCTGGAGAACGCCCGCAATAAACTCCGGGGCGAGGTGGACGGTCTCACCAACGTGAAGTTCGTCCCGGATCCTGCCTTGGGCCCGGGCGACATCATCATGGAATCCGACATGGGCCGCCTGGACGGCACCCTCAAAAATAGGCGCGACGCCGTTATGAACGTGCTCCGGGAGGCCTTCCAAAAAGGCCTCATAGGCACCATGCCACCGCCTCCCCAAAGTTACCCCGTACCCATGCCCGAGCCTTCCCCAGAACCATCCGGAAAGCTCATAAATCCTGACGAGGAAGTACCCCCGCGAGAGTCAGAGCCTGCCACAGCTTCCGCCACCTCTCCTCCGGAAGATAAAGCCCCATCCCCATCCTCCGCTTCGGCCACTCCAGAACCCGTAGCCGCCTTGGATCAAACTGACGTCCTTCCGCTTCCACCGCAGCCTATAACTGAGCCCCTACCGGAACCCCTTCCGGCAGAGCCTCCACTGGAAGCCAAAGCTGTTGAACAAGCGCAAGAAGAAGCGAGAGAAGAAGCACAAGCAGCAAAAGATGCTAAAGCCGCCCAAGAAGCTAAAGAGCTTCAAGCGGCGGAAGACGCCAAAGCCGCAGAAGACGCCAAAGCCGCGGAAGATGCAAAAGCCGCTGAAGATGCCAAAGCCGCAGAAGACGACAAAGCCGCAGAAGACGCCAAAGCCGCAGAAGATGCAAAAGCTGCAGAAGAGGCTCAAGCGCTTCAAGAAGCTATTCCTACGCAAGCCGTGCCAGTTACGGATTCTAAGGAGCCTCAAATCCCTCAAGCTGTAGAGCCAGTGGAAAAAGAGCCACAAGTTCAAACTCCCGCCGCGGAAACGCCTGAGACGCAAGCTGCCGAGCTAGATGCGCGTATCCCTGAAATTCCCGAGCTAAACGCTCCGTCACAAGATGTCCCTGAGGCGGTGGATGAAGCAAAAACTGAGACCCTGGAGGCCCGAGCCGCGGATGCCGCCAAGGCTTTGGAGGATTTACAAGCCGCTCCACCTCAGCAGGCAGTAGCGGAGGCCCCTCCGGAGGACAGCTTCGAGCAATTCCCCATCCCCCAAGCTACAGAGGAGTTCAATCCCGCAAGCGTTCCTCCCACCTCTTCCGCCACCTTAGGGCCGCAGGCCAATGGAACAAGCACTCCTAATGGGAAAAGTGATGCCGTTCCTTTCTTTCCGGAGCTAGATGCCGTGGAGGACGGACTCGTGGCCAAGGATCTAGACAGCGGCTGGGACGATTTCGAAACAGAACCCCTTAAGCCCACAGACAAGTGATACCCGATCCCAAATTGAACATATGGGAGCATTCCGAGGGCCTTAAGGATCTCTGTCGGAAGCGCGCCAGAAACGCTCTTCCGGAGATGGACTCTGCGGCCCAAGCCGCGGATATTTTAAAAACTCTAAATATCACTCCCAAAACCCCCATCCTGGACGGGGGATGCGGGGCCGGGCACTTCATACACTCCCTTGCCAAAAGAGAACTGGATCTGGACTACCACGGTCTTGACTACAGCCCTTCCTACATAGAGATAGGAAAGGAGGCCTTCACCGAGCTCTCCTTGGATCCGGAGAGGCTGTTTGTGGAGAGCCTGGATGACTTGTCAGGTATTGAGTACGGGGTGGCTGTACTCATAAATGTCATGTCCTTCAATCCGGATTTCAGGAGAATCCTGGGGAGAGTCGTGGAGACGGGCGCTAAAACCATACTGGTTAGGGACAACTTTGGCCAGGACACCGCGATCCTTTGGGATATTGATGGGTATCTAGATGTTGG
>JAITJT010000021.1 GCA_031278795.1 Deltaproteobacteria bacterium
TCTATTTTGGCCTCGTGCACCTACCAGTTACCAAACGAAGAGAATCTCCCACCCTCCAGGCTCACCAAAAAGCTGTGAGTTAAATTGTGCTCTGATACCAAAAAAATCGTCTTTGAACAGAAAAAGAGATAAGTTTTCAAGCCTTGTGGAATATAGAAATATTACGTGTATACGTATAACATACTCACACATATACTCCCATTCACTCTTACACTCACAAACACACATACGCCCATACACACGCGCGCTTGCGCGCGTGTGTTTAGGCTAAAAACATAAATAATCTAATATCTTTAAGCTTTTAACTTTACTAAGAGCGGATCTTTTCACCGGAGTTTCTTATTACACGCGCCCGAAGCTATAATTTGGGTGCCTACTTCCTAAAAAGATAATATGGAGACTCAAGCTTTGGAGATATGCTTTGGTAGAGCCCCAAAAAAGTCCTGTGCTTTTTTCCCGCTCTGGTATAAAATCCTATAGAGAGCTAAAGGCTAAAAAGCCTGGAAATCAGGCTTTTTAGAAAAAATGTCTCTTTTTTGTAAGCTTGTGGAGCTTTGAGCCACAAGAGCTAAGAATCCCATAGGCCCCCCTCTTCTAGGATTTCCCAGTGCCTTTCAACTTCAAACCCATCATGAACGCCCCGCTCAAGGGCATCCTCAAGCGCATAGACTTTGTGAAGCTCGTGGAGTGGCTCGCCAAGTTCGAGCCAGGGAAGAGCTATTTGGAAGCCCACGCGGATGCCACTCCGGCCTTCAATGACCAAGACCAGATAGCCAGGCTAGCGGTGGATTTGACCGAGAGGGCCTTTGCGGAAAAAGGGGTATCCGTGAGCCGCGAGGAGATCAAGAGCCACGTGGACGTCATCTCCTGCCGCTATGACTTTAAGCTCCACCATACCTCCAAGAGCGCCGTGCTTAACCTCACGACCCAACTATTTGAGACGAGGAGCCTGGACCATCTCTACGTCTCTGAGGACATGAGGGAGCTCAAACACCTCCAGAAGCTGAAAAACGCCCAGAAGGACGGTTTAGGGGTGGTCTACCTGGTGAACCACACCTCGCATTTCGATGAATTTATCCTGGATATATTCTTGGACTCCTTGGGCCTAAACCTACCCCTATTTGCGGCCGGCCTCAACATGATGTTCACCCCCAGCCTCACCAAGGTCTTCATGCTGGGCTCTTACGTAATCATTCGCAAAGGGGCGTCCAGGTCCTATCTGGCGGCCCTCCACCACTACTGCCAGGCCTTGGCCGAGATGGGTAAACCCCAGGGCATCTTCCTGGAGGCCTGGTCCGGAGGGGCCAGGACTAGAGATGGTTCTCTAAGGATACCCAGAAGGCTAATAACCATCCAGGGGGCCCTCTCGTCTCGAGGTGACGTCCTGGTGCAGCCAGTGGCCCTAAGCTACTCCCGGGTGCCGGAGGATCAGGAGCTCTCCGAGGGTATGAGCCTCATGTCCTGGGCCAATGGAAACCACGTGGGCAGAAATCTTCTAAAAAACCCCTTACACCCTCTAAGGGCCTTGGCGGCCGGCTTCAAGGGCATCTACGGCCGCACCTTCGTGAGTTTTGGGGAGGGAAAGCTCTTAAGTGAGCTAAAGAGCGACTGGGGCAAAGACCCCATGGGTCTGGAGCTGGACGAGTACGCGGCCCTCTACGCCATAAGGGAGATAGCCAGGGACAAGAAGGTGATGGCCACCAATCTTAGCGCCCTGGCCCTGGCCCAGTGCCATAAGAACGGAACCACGGATCTGGTGAAGGCGGCCTCGGACTCTCTAGCTGAGATCAAGGATTACCACAACCGCGTCTTTGACGCGGAGCCGGATTTTGAGGACTTCATTAGAAAGAGGCCCTTGGAGGAGGCCGTCGTAGACGGCCTCCACTCCCTAAGATCCAGGAAGGTGATAGGCAGAAAACCCACGTTTTCCGGGAAGATTCCCAAGATCCTCCACAACCACGCCCTCACCTACTACGCCACCCACAGCGATAGAAGGCTCTACAGCCCCTCGGCCAAGGAAAACATTGTGGTGTGCTCATCTGGGAACTGGGGCTACGCCACGGCCTATCTCTTGGGTAGAAGAACCCTAAACGACAGGAAGTTCCACAACTCGTCCCTCTCCGTCTACAACCCTTCTGAAGAGGATACCCAGTCCTTGGGTGAAACCCGGGTACACGCGGAGTTCACCGACGTGCGCCTCCCCAAGAACGTCTTTCCCACATCAGACGCCGTGGAGGCCTTCCGCAAGGCTAACCAGGTGGTGATAGCCACCCCACCCGCCGAGGTGGGGGCCATACTTACCTCCATATTCCTAAGCGCCAAGAACCTCAAGAGCATAATACTCTCCAGCCGGGGCTTCGACCCCCTCTCCCACCGCCTACCAATACAAACCGCCTGGGAGGCCTCGGTTGGCGCCGGTATGCCGGATCTGGAGATTCTAGCCCTCTCCGGGCCCTTCCTCCCCAATGATCTAATCCAGGACAAGGGCGGGCTGTGGATCCTGGCCGGCCCCAGAAAGGACGGGAAGGTCGCGGAGGCCTCTCTGTTTAGAAGCCAAAGATTCAAGGTCTTCATATCCGACGACCCCATAGGGGTTCAGATTGCTGCTGCCTTGGCCGATGCCTACTCCCTCTACGGAAGCTATCTCAAAACCAAAAAGGACCTCAAAGACCCCCAGGAGATAACTGATTTCGCGCGAGAGGTCTCCAGTGAGGCCAAGAGGCTGGCTATGGCGCTGGGCGCCAGGCCGTCCACCTTTGACGCTGACAACCCCAGCTGGAACTCTGAGTTTTTACTCTCGGCCCTCACCTGGCTAAAGGACAACCCCAGCAAGCAGAGTCCCAGCCTCAAGGACTTCCTGGCCTCCCACGGCCTCGCGGATGAGGATAAATTCCCCAAGCTCTGGCCTGGCCGCGAGGTTCTGGGCTACCAGTCAATCCGCTCGGCCTACCTCATAGGTAAAAACCTGGCCCTGAGCCTACCCCACCTGGAGAAGGCCCACGCTATTTTCTTCGAGAGCCGGGAGTGAGCCATCTTGGCTAATTTTGAGGCCGTGTTATACTAAACCATACAGGGTAAGCACATCTCTTGATTTTTTTTAAAGCCTAAGGCCTATCTAGCCTAAAGAGCCAAAAAAAAACAAAAGCCAAAGAAGCTAAGGAAAAAGAAGGCAAAATTTCCAAAGGCAAAGCTAAAAAGCCAAAGGCAGGGCTAAAAAGCCAAAGGCAGGGAAAAATCGCCAAAGGCAGGGCTAAATAACCAAAGGCAAAGAAAAAAAATCAGCTAGAGTCAAAAGGCGAAGAAAAAAGCCAAGAGAAAGCCTAGAGAAAGCCAAGAAAAAGAAAAGAGAATCAAAATACTAAAGAGAGCTTAAACTGAACAAAGCTTTGTAGCATTGTCCAAACATCATATAATTTGGCAATATCTCGCCCTGAAGAGATAGGCTTTCGCCTCAGTTAGCACCTGGGGGCGATACTGTGTTATATTAGGAAGCGCCCATGGAAAAGCGCCCCCCAAAGGACTAAATCTCTGGAATCTTTCATTTTGAAAGGCCGGAAGCCGCAAAGAAGCTTATTTTGGCCAACACCCAGGCCTTGGGA
>JAITJT010000242.1 GCA_031278795.1 Deltaproteobacteria bacterium
AACTTAAAACTCTAAATCTTCAGACTCTAAAACTTAAAACTGTAAAAAAAACATATTTATAAATTAAAATTCCAAAAGGCTAATAAGCAAAACAACTCACAATAGAGCTCCATCGCCAAGTAAACTTGTCAAAACCCTAGGCTTTTGGCCGAAAACCACTCTCTATTTTTTAGGACCAGGCGTATGCTTCCCTTCTTCTCAAAAAAGGCCAAAAGACCCAAACAGCTCCCGGGTAGCGGGACCCATGTCTTTTTAACCGGGTTTATGGGATCTGGTAAGACGACAGTGGGAAAGATCCTGGCAACAAACCTGGGCCGGGAATTTTTGGATCTTGACGACGTTCTGGAAAAGGAGTACGGAAAGAGCATCTCTGAGGTTTTCGATGACCCGAACCTTGGCGAGGCGGACTTCCGGAGGAGAGAGTTAGCAAAGATAAAGGGATTCCTCAGCGTCTCCAGAAGCCCCAAGGTTATAGCCCTGGGTGGTGGCTCCATCATGAACCCGGAGATAAGAGATGCCCTTAAGACCAAGGCCTTCACCTTCTACCTGGCCGCAGACGATCCAGCCCTGCTCTACGCCAGGGTGACAAACGAGAGTGTTTACGGAAAAGTCCAAAATGTCCGTCCCAACGCGAGGGATAGGGAAAAATTCGAGAAACTCTTCAACGACCGCCTCCTCTACTACCGCGGCACCGGAATTCCCGTGGACGCCACCCTTCCACCTGAAAGGATAGCCGATATCATTGGGGACACCCTGGTTAAGCGCACTAGCGCGCTGGAAGTAAAAAGTGTTGAAAAGAGCGTAATTAAAACCTTTCTCACGCGCGAGTCCATGCTGGATGCCTTGAGAGGCACCGTAGGAAATCACAAATGCCTCATATTACTAGACAGCGCCCTTTACAATGAGGAGGTTCTTTTCAGCCAGGCCTTTGGGGCCAGGGGCCATATCTACAAAACCTCTCAGATGGGTGAGGCCGCCAAAAACATGACCGAGCTAATGGGCGTACTCGAGGCCCTCTCCCGAGGATCCTTTGACCGCTCTGACTATCTGGTGGTGAGGGGCGGAGGTAGCCTTAGCGACCTGGGTGCCATGGCGGCCGGGCTCTTCAAGAGGGGCATAAAGCTCATCATACTTCCCACCACCATGCTATCCGCGGTGGATGCAGCCATTGGCGGCAAGGCCGCTGTCAATTTTCAGGGAGCCAAAAACCAGATTGGGATCTTCTATCTACCTGAAGAAATAATAATTGAAGGCCAAACCATAGGCTCACTTAGCCTAAAGCTATTAGAAGAAGGTTTAACCGAGGCCTTCAAGATGGGACTCATCATGGACAAGGAACTCCATGAGCTCATAGTGAGAAACCTCGTTTATATGCTTAAACCCATTAAGCTCGTTTGCTCAGATGGGCTTTTTATCTCACAGCAGGCCGAAAAAATCCTAGAACCCGGTGATGATAACGATCTTAACCTGGCTTCCTTTGACCATACACCGGTAAATGACATCCCCCTCCTACTGGATATTGCCTTCCGCTCAGCCTCCCTTAAAATGGAGGTGGTGGCATCCGACTACCACGAGGAACTGGGTATAAGGGACAAGCTGAACTTTGGGCACACCTGGGGCCACGTGGTGGAAAGCTTCCACGCAGCCACTGACAGGCCAGTGAGCCACGGCCAGGCCGTGGCCTGCGGCATGGCCGTGGCGCTCTTGTACTCGGAGAAGCACTTCAATCTAAAGAAGGCTTTCGCGAAAATCTGCCGCTCCACCTGCCTGACTCTCGCCGGAGGCGAGTTTCCGGATTTTCCGGAGGAGAGGCAAATCCAGGAACTAGTCTATAAGGACAAAAAGATAAGAGACGGTAAACTCAAGTTCATAGTCCTTCCCGAGCCCCACCACTCCCAGGTGGTCGAGATAAAACCCGAGAGCTTGGTGGAGTGCGCCAGGGAGCTCTACTCCATGGTGGAGAGCAAAATCTTGAGGCCGCTGTGAGGCCTAAGCGGCATATAACTTGAGGCTTTCCGCTAGCGTATATCCGGACGGAGACAAATCTAACAGGGATCTAATTTCATGGGAAACACAATAGGCAAAAACTTCAGGGTCACAAGTTTTGGGGAGTCCCACGGCCAGGCCATGGGCGTGGTCGTAGACGGCATGCCCGCTGGAGTGAAGCTCTTACAAGAGGACATCCAAAAGGATCTAAACCGCCGCAGGCCGGGCGCGAGCGCCTTTTCCAGTCCCAGGAAAGAGCCAGACACGGCTATAATCCTCTCAGGGATAACCAGTGACGGTCTCACTAACGGCGCGCCAATCGCTATCGTAATCCACAACGTCGACAAAAAATCTAGCGATTATCAAGAAATACAAAATAAATTCAGGCCAGGGCACGCCGACTGGACATACTTCCTCAAATACGGCCTCAAGCCCCAGCCGGGCGGAGGACGCGCTAGTGGAAGAGAGACCGTCTCCCGGGTCGCGGCTGGCGCCGTGGCCCGGGCGCTTCTCGCGCCTATTGGCCTAAGCGTTAGATCTGGAACTGAACGCATCGGAAAAATAAGCGCAAACATTGTGGATTATGAATATTCGGAAAATGATCCCCTGCGCTTTTTGGATCCACAGTTTTCACCCCTCGCCCAGAAGGAAGTGCAAGATGCCATGGAAGCTGGGGACTCTGTGGGAGGAGTGGTGAGGCTCATATGTACGGGAGTGCCTACCGGGTTGGGAGAGCCGGTATTCGGGAAACTAGAGGCACTTCTGGGTGGGGCTTTTTTTTCCATAGGGGCCGTGAGGGCCGTGGAGTTGGGGGAAGGCATTGAGCTTTCCACCATGAGAGGCTCCGTGGCCAACGATCCCATAGGCCCCGATGGGCCCACGGGAAACCTCCACAACGGCATCCTGGGTGGCATATCCACCGGGAGACCAATCTCCGCCAGGCTCTTTGTGCGTCCCACGCCGTCAATCGCCATCTCCCAGAAGACAGTGGATCTCTCCCTTGAAAAAACCGTCATAGAGACCCACGGTCGCCACGATCCTTGCATAGCTCCAAGGCTTGCGCCGGTTGCCGAGGCCATGGCCCTTATCGTTCTAGCCGATTGCTTCCTCGAGGGTGTCCATATTAGCTCACGGCTGAGCTTCACCCTTTGAGCCTCACCTCCGGAGAGAGTGGTCGCGCTCTGGCCTAGGCGGATGTAGCCCAGGCCAACCTGCTCCAGGGTGGAGAGCTTTTCCTTGAGG
>JAITJT010000290.1 GCA_031278795.1 Deltaproteobacteria bacterium
CTAAAGAGCACACCAAGAGTAGAATAAGAGCGCCACAAGTGCGCCTTTTGGCCACACCTTGGGGCTCGTGAGGGGCTTTTGAGGGGAGAAGGCCCTTATGATAAAATGGCAGGGGTTCCAGGGTCACTGATTGACTAGCGGCAGCATGCTGACGCGGCTGCATAACTTATTCCCCCCTTTGGGGGGAGGCTTTCCTTTTAGTTAAACAGGCGTAAGGGGCGGGGAAATCCCCGGGGTTTTTTATGCGTTTCTTTTGGCTTCTATTCTCCCCGATCCTTCTCCTTTCGCTAGTCTTTGGCGCGCCCCTGGTGGCTCTGGAGGCCCCTAGGTCCTATGCGGAGGATGAGACCTTTGCCGGGCTTTTATTTGAGATAGGCGCCTATTACACCGCGAGCTTTGAGTTGGAGGATAGACCCGGCTGGAGGCTTAGGACTCTAGAGGACTCTGGAGAGGTCTTTAGCCTCGCCTTGAGGTTCGATAGGGCCGACCCCTGGCCCGTGGAGTTGGAGCTGACTAAGAGTGGCAAGGACGGGGATTATAGCCTAACTTATAAGGCGCCCTACGGGGCGGAGAGTCTCACTATTGAGGATAAGAGTAGGCTGGACGGGGACTTGTCGGCCTTTCTCAAGCTCTTGGAGAAAGAGAAAAAGAGAGGGGAAATAAGTTTCACCACCCTGGAAGAGGGTCTTACGCTAGCCAAGGTTCCGGTCTATTACGGCGTGAGGATGGGACCTCCGGAGATACTAATAATCAAGGCCGACCCCAAGCTCTGGAGCCTCAACCCCTACTCGGAGGCTGAGAACCCCCTCTGGGCTGAAAGCCCAGGGGATATCACCCTGTGGTCCAAGAGGCTGGAAGCTAGTAAGCTAATATTCACTGGCCCTCAATATTACGCCGACCGCAGCGCCATGGGCTACCTCAAAAGAAAGGGTAAGGAGCTGGAGAGTAGGGCCCATCCCCAGTGGAAGGGCTATTTGGGATCCGATCCAGCTGTGGACTCCCACAAAGCCTTCGAGGTCCATGACAAGGCGCGCTCTGAGAAGGGATTAACGTTAGATAGCTATCAGACCCAGCTCCAGTCCTTCATGATCCTGGACGCCTCGGGGAAAATCAGGGTGCAAAACACCGACAAGCTCTCCAGCCGCATAGCGGCTGGAGAGGCCTCTGACGGCTCCATAGCCGTGGTCTTCGCGGCTGGCTCCATCAGCCTCCATGATTTGGGCACTCTCCTTAGGGACATGGGCCTAGGGCCCATGGTGGGCTTGGACGGCGGGCTCCAGAGCCAGCTGGCCATCCTGGAGGGAGATGACTGGGTCTATCTCTTTGGGGAGTACTCCCACAACATGTTTGGGAACCTCAAGATTGAGAACATCCACCCCACCATCCCCTTTGTCTTGGCCTTGGAACCCAATTGAAGCTAATTAAAAGGCCAATTAAGAGGCTTGTTTGATGGTAGGGCTTAAGACTATGTTAGAGGCTAAGTTAGAGGTTAAATAGATTGTAGGTTTTAATGTGTTTTCACATTTGGGGTTTTTTGGCCTTTGATTCTTAGTAAAAAATTGTCTTTGACTCTACAAAGCCTTTAAATTTATTACAAATGGGCCAAAGTCCAGAGGGGTCGCTACGCTAGATGGGCCCCGGCAATATAAGGAGCTCCATGTCGAAGAAAGCCCTGATCCTGGTCATGGCCCCCACCCCGGCCGAATACGCCATGGTCTTTGAGAGCCTCTCGAAAAAGACCTACACCAATTTCGAGGTAAGCGTCCTGGAGTCCGGGCCCGGCAAGATTAACGCCGCCATGCGCCTAAGTGAGGAGCTCTCCCTCCGGAGGAACCAACCGCTTCCGGTCATAGTGGTGGGCGCGGGCACCTCGGGCTCGCTCAACCTCTCCCTCAAGGGTGGGGATGTCTTGGCATCCTCCGAGTGCGTCATCTCCGACTGGCGCCATGAGGATGGAAACGAGGTATGGGTGGCCCCCTACGGGGTCTTCGACTACTCTCTTCCGGAAGATGAGAAGATCCAGCAGATGCTCATCCGCGAGGAGGACCCTCTCATAGTGGATCTAATGGATAGGCTCCACCGGAACGGTTTCCAGAGCGGAAGGATACTCACCTCGGATACCTTCGTGAGCGGTAAGGACTACAAGCTAGCCTTGGGAAAGGTCTTCGGGGCGGACATCTGCGACATGGAGTCGGCCAGCTTCGCCTACACCGCCCAGCAGAGGAAGGCCAAGTTTTTTAACCTAAGGGTGGTCGCCGACACCCTCGATGAGACCTTGTCGGACTATTTCGCCAAAGAGACGGACGTAGCCAGGATCCTAGGCGAGAAGGTGAGCGAGGCCCTCACCATGTTTGATGAAATGTATACTTGACTACCATCTCCACTGGGCTTAAGAGGCTAAAATCAAACGCACACCCACCTTTGTGTTGTTTTTGGCGCTCCTTGGGGAGATAGATTTAAAGACTAGAAGATTTACAGGAAGGATCAGCATGCCTCTTTTTATTATCTATGATGACATCACCCAGCTGAGACTAGATGCCATTGTGAACGCGGCCAACGAGAACCTTTTGCCCGGAGGGGGTATAAGCGGGGCCATCTTCAAGGGGGCGGGCTCCCTCCTTCTGAAGGACTGCCAGGAGGTGGGCTTCTGTCCCACCGGCTCGGCCATCATTACCTTTGGCTACAAGCTCAAGGCGAAATACGTAATCCACGCCGTGGGCCCGGTGTGGAAGGGAGGGGACGCCGGAGAAAAGAATCTCTTATCCTCTTGCTACTCCACCGCCATGATGCTGGCCTCCACCCACGACTGCGAGTCTGTGGCCTTTCCCCTCATATCCTCTGGGATCTTTGGCTACCCCAAAAACGAGGCCTTCCACGTGGCGGTTAGCTCCATTGGCGCCTACCTCCAGACGGATCGCCAGATGAACGTCTTCCTCTCCAACTTCACCTGCGAGAACCTAGGCCTCACCGTCCCGGAGCGCAAGATGATAAACGAATACCTGGAGACCGGCTACAACATACCCGTGGCCCCGGTGGCGGATCCCCAGGACAAGCTGGAGTTTAAGGACTTCGTGCTCAAGCGCCTCCGGGACGAGAACACCGCCCTCGATTTGGCGGCCAAGCGCGCCAACCTAACCGAGTCCGACTTCAACGGCATCCTCTCCTGGAACGGAACCGATCCAGCCCCTGCCAAGGAGAAGCTACTCTCGCTATTGGTTTCCTTAAAGTCTGACATACTGCTTTCCGCCAAGTATCTGGGAGCCTTTGGTTACAGCTACGACCCCCAGAGCATAAAAGACAAGATAGTCCTCTACTTTTTGGAAAACGGCCTCCACGACGTGTTTTTCCTCAATGAATCCATCCATGCCTTCACACACGAGTTTTTAATAAACACCGATCCGGAACTCCTTGTGGACAAAGGCCCCAGGAGGGGTAGGAAAAAACCGGAGTGAGACGCTGTCTGGATATTGGGCTTGTTTGGCAAAAGCCTTAAAGGCAAAAGGCCAAAAGGCCAAAAGGCTAAAAGGCCAAAAGGCCAAAAGGCTAAAAGGCTAAAAGGCTAAAAGGCTAAAAGGCTATAAGGCATAAGGGCTATATAGACAAAAGATTTTTTAAATAGATAATACTTAAAGGCACTAAGCTAACCAAACCTAACCTAAGCTAAGCTAAG
>JAITJT010000009.1 GCA_031278795.1 Deltaproteobacteria bacterium
GAGCCATGGCGGTCTGCGACTTCATCTCCGGCATGACCGACAGGTACGCCGTTAGCTACGCGGAAAAAATCAAGTCCTAAAAATCCCACCGCTTTATATCCAACTCCTTAAGCCCCTCATTTATACCCAGCCCCTTTATATCCAGATCATTTATAACTACCTCATTTGTAGCCAGCTTCTTTATAGCCAGCTCCTTTATAGCCAGCTTCTCTTTAGCAAGCTCCTTATTCTTTATGAAACATGAAATTACGTTATAGCGCTTTCAAGGACTAAAGCTCTATAGTCATTTATCGTGAAACTATAATCCACTCATCTTTAAACCCCTCTCAAATAAATAGCGCTTGCAATCCCCGCATAAAGGTCCTACATAACATCGATTAGCGTTTATTTTAGCTCTGGGAATCACTCCGTGAAAAAATCCAAAACAATGTTTAAAGAAACGCTATAGCGCGATTACCCAAAAAGAACGCGCAAGTCTTACAAATTAAAAAGTGCTCTATAGTCCAATAGCTATAGAGCACTTGTATCTTTCCGCGGCCTTTGTAAAGAGAGGCCTAGGTAAGCATGTGTGAAAAGCTGCGTAAGACTTGAAAATATTGAAGCTTAGCGGATCCGAAAAAGGCGTCTTAGAGAAAAGAATCTTTGAGCCCTTAACCCCTCCCCCTTTGGAAAAGAATTGTCTTAGGATCCCCCGGTTGTCTTTTCCCCTCCAAAAGCAAATGATGCGGGAGGGGCGGCCCCTTGGGGCATGTTCGCAAAAACCTATTTGCCTCCTGTGTTGACGGCATCCTTGAAGGACTTGGAGGCCCTGAACCTCACCATCTTGCGGGCCTTGATGGTGATGGGCTCGCCGGTTCGGGGGTTTCTTCCCTTCCTCTTGGGCCTCTTCACCACCTCGAAGACGCCCAACCCGTACAAGGGGAAGCGTGGCTCCTCCCTGAGGGATGTGATGAGCGTGGAGATGATCTCGCTTAAAACCCTCTCAACATTTACCTTGCTGAGTCCGGTTTCGGTTGCGACCAGTCCAATTAGTTCAGATTTAGTCATATCATTCTCCTTTAGTCATGTTTTTTTGTTTAGGGGCATCCCCTTAGATGAATTGATGTTTTATTTTTTATGAGTCTTCCAATGGTCTAAGGAAGGCGCAAATTGAACTTCGATGGGCTAAAATAATCGTAAAAAAAGTGGGAAACTGGAACTATCCTTTACCTGCCCCTTACTAAGCTTGAGGGGTCAGGGGCAAAAGAGCCATGAGTTAGGCTTATGAGGCCAGAAATCCCCCGAGCGCGTTATTAACGCGAACAAATACCTCAAAATATGGGTTAACTCACTATACTCATCTATATGTCGCAAGCTTTGGAGTGACTCAATATGGACCTAAAAATTTTTGTTTGTTTTTCATTACCCTTAAAAGAGTCCTGTCGCCTGAGGAAAGCGACAAACTCCCTATCTTGGAGCGGTTTTTTTTCACATTTTCCCTTAAGCTTTTTCGCCAAAAAATAATTAAGGCACATAATGGTGAATAAAATGACTCTTAGGCTTGTGCGCAAAATCCCACTCGCCGCAAGTCCGTGAGCCAAAGGGGTGAGAGCTGGACTAAAACATTGTCAGAGTAGTTTTTGGCCCTGGTCAATAAAAGCAAATGATTGTTCTTACGCGTATGCCATTTCCCGTAGTGCACAAGCCCCAGGAGTCCTAGGATAGCTTAAGTCTTGGAAAGTGGAGTGTGATATACGAATCGAACGCGAGGGCGAGCTGCGGGACAAACGCTTTAAGAGCTTGCGGGCTTCTTTTTACGCTTTGCTTGACCGTATGGTATGTTTATGTGTGTTTGGATAAAGTCTTGAGAATACTAGCAATTTGGCTCAATTTGGCCTTTTTAGGCTTTTGGCCTCTTTGGCTAAGGTGGCCTTTGGCCCCTCTCACCCTAAGTGGATGCCCCATCTTTTAGGTCTAAGCTTTATGGGCGTGCTTTATACCCGACCATTTTGGGCCTTTTTTAGGCCTTACGAGCGTAAGGTTCTGGCGCCCGCCCCAACTAACCAAGATTTACCAAAACTAATAGAGATTAGGTAAAAATGGAGTCAGGTGGTCTTTGGGGTGTTTTTAGCTTGTGCCCGAAACTTCAGGGAAGATGTTTGAAAAACAGGGGGAGTGTCCCTGTTCACAACATTGACCAAAGAGCTTGAGGGATAGGCTGCGACAGGTTTTTAATTTTTGTGAGGCGTATTTTTTATACTACAAAACCATTTGCCACGCAAGAAAAAAACCAAATATTTAAGCGAAAGAGCACATTTTTTCTTGTGCTTTCCCTAAGGACTTGGAGTTTGTTAAGTAACTGCGCCACTTTCCCCAAATTGGGCCCATGTTCTAGAAGCCCCTTTATTGGGGGAAAAAAGCCCCTCAAAGCGGGCTTTTTTCTTAAGAATTGCCATAAGGTAGAGCGGGCTTTTCCTTAATTTGGACTCTGAGCTTTCCAAATCAGAGGGCCTGGGTAAGGTAATCCTCTAGGGGGAACCCCTAGATCGTTTAAGCCTGCTTGAAAAAACCCCAAAATGCTTAGAGCTCACAGACCGGTAGAGTGGGGAAGATCCTCTCCAGAAGGAGGGCCGCTTCCAGGAGGGAGCGCTCCTTAAAGAATGGCCCCATGAGCTGAACTCCCACTGGAAGCGAGTCCGGGCCCATGCCGCAGGGAAGGGAGATGCCTGGAAGGCCCGCCAGGTTCAGGGGAAGGGTCATGATATCCAGCTGGTACTGGGTGAGGGGGTCCTCGGTGAAGGAGCCGAAGGGCCAGGCTGGAATGCTGGAGACCGGGGCTAAGATAAAGTCAGACTCCTTGAAGGCCTTGAGGAAGTCCTCCTGGATGAGCCTCCTCACCTTGGCGGCCTTCTTGAAGTAGGCGTCATAGTAGCCGCTGGAGAGGACGAAGGTACCAAGTAGTATACGGCGGCGCACCTCGCGGCCCAGGCCCAGGGTGCGGGACTTCTTGTAGAGCTCGGAGAGGGAGTCGAAGTCACTGGCCCTAAAGCCATAGCGCACCCCGTCATAGCGGGCGAGGTTGGTGGAGGCCTCGGCCGCGGCTAGTATATAGTAGCTAGCCACCGAGTAGCCAATGTGGGGCATGGAGACTTCCACAATCTTTATCTTGGATTCAGTTAAGGCGGCTAGGGCAGAGTCCAAGGTGCTCTTAACGCCCGGGTCAAATTTAGCTTCCCAGAGCTCCTTGGGAAGGGCCAGGGTGAGACTCTCGGCTTTCACCTCACCAATATTTATATAGTCCTCAAGAGGCGCGCTCGACGCGGTGGAATCCAAGCCGTCGTGGCCGGCCACGGCGGAGAGGAGCCTGCCGCAGTCCTTAACGGTTCTAGCCAAGGGCCCGGCCTGGTCCAGGGAGCTTCCGTAGGCAACTATGCCGTAGCGGGAGACCCTTCCGTAGGTGGGCTTAAGGCCCACGCAGCCGCATAAGGCGGCTGGCTGGCGAATGGAACCGCCCGTGTCCGTGCCAAAGGCCCCGGGGGCTTGTCTCGCGACAATCCCAGCCGCGGCCCCGCCGCTGGAGCCCCCGGGCACCCGATCCAGGTTTCGGGGATTGCGGGTGGGCCCATAGGCTGAGAACTCGGTAGAGGAGCCCATGGCGAACTCGTCCAGGTTGGTCTTGGCGATGATTATGGCCCCGGCAGCCTTTAGCCTTCTTACCACGGTCGCCTCAAAGTTGGGGAGGTAGTCCTTGAGCATGAGGGAGCCGGCCGTGGTGGGAACCCCCTTGACGTGGTAGATGTCCTTGACGGTGACAGGCACTCCCCAGAGGGGAAGATCCGGATTGGGCCCGGACTTATCCAGTAGGGCCGCCTCCTTTCTAGCATCTTCACCTAAGACCCTGAGGCAGGCCTGGATGGAGGGTTCCGTCTTCTCTATCCTGGCTAAGAGTGAGTCAACGAGCTCCAGTGAGGAGAATGTACCCTTGAGGAGGCCCTCGCGGGCCTCCTCAAGGCTAAGGTCAATAAGATTGGCCGGTTGGGGCATTGGTAAGTCCATGAAAAAAAATTAGATTTAGACGACCTTGGGCACGATGAAAAACCTATGTGATACCAATGGGCTTAGCTCCAATATGGTCTCTGACTTTGCGCTCCTCTCGGAGTCGCTACGAGGCATATCCTCTCTGGGAGGCTCGGGATTAAGCATAGGGGAGTAGAGGGGCTCCACCCCGGAGGTGTCTAGCTCATTGAGGATGTCCATATAACCCACAATCTTACTAAACTCCTCTGTTATCTTAGAAAGCGCGGCCGGGGCCTCGCCCTCGGAAAGCCCTAGGGTAAGATCGAGTCTGGCCAGCTGGGCTATGGTTTCCGCGGTTTTAACGTCTATGGACATAGAACACCTAAATGGAGATTGGTTTTTTTTGGCTTAATCATTTTAGATTAAAGCCTTGATACGCTTGGAGACTGGCCTGAACTTTTTCATTTGAGGGAAAGCAGGTCTTTTATGAGCTCACCGGCCATCTTAGGGTCCGCCCTCCCCTTGGAAATCTTCATCACCTGCCCCACCAGAAAGGAGAGGATCTTCTCCTGCCCGCCCCTTAGCTTCTCCACCTCTTTGGGGTATTTGTCCAAGACCTCTTTGGCGATGGCGGCTATGGCGGATGAGTCCTGGATCTGCTCCAGGCCCTTCTCCTTTAAGATCTTCTCCGGGTCCTCTTCACTATTAAAGAGCTCCTGGAAGTGCTCCTTGGCCGCCCTTCTTCCCACCTTGCCCTCGTTTAGGAGGCTCGCGAGCCTGGCTAGCCTTTCCGGGCCAAAGGATACCTTTAAGGGGTCAAGGTCCTCCCTCTGGCACAGAGGAAGAAGCATCTCCTCCATTACGGAAAATATGCGGTGGGGGTCTTGATAGAAGCCTCTGGCCCGGTCGAAGTACTCCAAGGCGCCACTTCTTTCCACCAAGAGCTCAGCCTGGGCCTCTTTGAGGCCCAGGCTGGATAGCCTTGAGAGGGCCTTGTCTCTAGATTCCGGTAGGCTTTCCCTTAGTTTTTCCACCAGATCCGGGCTAAGGGTCACGGGAGGCAGATCCGGCTGGGGGAAGTAGCGGTAGTCGTGGGCCTCCTCTTTGGAGCGTAGGGATCTGGTCTCACCCCTCTCCGAGTCAAAGTGCAGGGTCTCCTGAAGAACAGGTTGGTTTTGGCGGTAGAGCTCAGATTGCCTCCCTATCTCATACTCAATGGCTTGTCCCACGAAGCGGAAGGAGTTGAGGTTTTTTATCTCGCCTCTCACCCCCAGGGTGCTGGAACCTTTGGGCTTGAGGGAGATGTTCACGTCGCAGCGGAACTCCCCCTCTTCCATGCGGCCGTCCGTCACCCCCAGGCGCACCAGGAGGGAGTGCAGGGTCTTCAAAAAATCCACGGCCTCCTTGGAGCTGGAGAGATCCGGCTCGGTCACTATCTCAATAAGAGGGGTTCCGGCCCGGTTTAGATCCACCAGGGTCACCCCCCTCTTTTCATCATGGAGGCATTTACCGGCATCATCTTCTAGGTGGATGCGGTTGAGGCGCACCTTTAGCTCTTTTCCGTCCTCCAGCTTTAAGGAAAGAGATCCTCCCTCGCAGATGGGGGGATCCAACTGGGAGGTCTGGAAGCCGTTGGGGAGGTCCGGGTAGAAGTAGTTTTTCCGAGAAAATATGGACGTGAGGTTAACCTTGGAGCCCAGGGCCAGGCCCGCCTTGGCGGCCAGCTCCAGGGCACGGGAGTTCATGCGGGGGAGGGCCCCGGGCTGACCGGTGCAGACCTCGCAGATGTTGGTGTTGGGCGGGGCTCCGAACTCAGTCCTACAGGAGCAGAAGAGCTTGGTCTCCGTCTTTAGCTGCGCGTGTATCTCAAGACCGATGACCGGCTCCATCTCTTCCATCTTAACCCCACCCCCCTCGCTTTAGGTAACATTATACTTGGGAGCATTAGCTTTCACTCTCCCCTAATCCAAATTAATTCCCTCTGGAAAACGCTCAAAGAAAGAAAGATTTTACTTTCCAGAAGGCCCATCTGTCAAACCCAATTGGGCGAGCTTGACCACTAGCCCCGTAGGGCTCGCGCCAAGACATAAAACGCTCATCTTTATAGCATACTCTAGCCTCACTATTAGCTCTAGGATCTCACCTTGAAGGTTTTTCCGCAGGAGTTGGCCATTAAACCAAAATCAATCTCATCGTGCCTCAAGGACACCCGGTAGCAGTCCCTTCCGTCAAGGGACTGGAAGGTGTAGAGCTCTCCGTAGCTTATCTCGGGGGCCTCGGCTAGGTAGTGCTTGACCTGGAGCTCCTCGATTGTCAATGCGTAAAAGCCGGTTTTATCTTTGTAGAGCCTCTGGGCGGCCATGAGCTCGGCCATGGCCCCGGTGGAGCGGTTCTCAAGGCGCCTCATTTTTTCATACTGGTTCAGTGGGTAAAAGAGCGAGCACACAGAAAGGCCAATAAAAATAGGGACCAAGAAAAGGAGGTACCTGTTGTAGTGCCTAGTGACCTTGGTGTTTTGCAGATCCAGGTAGTCAAAGAAGAAGAAATAGAAAAAGTCCACGAAAAGCCAGATCCCAAAGCCTCCCAGGGTGAAGAGCATGAGGGCTCCACTCATGTAGCGTTTGAGGTAGAATCGGTGGAGTCCCAGAACGCCACCGAAAAAACACAAGAGTATGACCACGTTGCGGCTGTGGAGGGACTCTCCATACACTACGTTCATGAAGGGGTACGCGCACATGGGGCAGTGGGTCATGTGCTCGTTCATGCGGGTTTGACATGCTGGGCAGTTTTTCATGGGCAGGGTGGGATGCTTAAATCAATCATTTCAATCTGGCGTTAAAGAAGGGATAGGAAAATCCACGTGCTTTATCTCCTCTAATAATATAAGAAAGAATTTTCAAAGGACAAGGGCTGATAAGGAAAAATATCCTAGGGTAAGAGCTTCCGGATTTGTGCTATGGCGGCAAGGTAGGTAGTAGCGTAAGGTGCCTCTGTGAGGAGTAAGTGTAAGAGGAAGGCATAATAGTTGGATATATTGGTGGCCTTTGAGGAAATGTTGGAGGGCTAGGGAAACTCCAAACTGTGTTAGAAGCTAGGCGGCTTAGAGGCTGTTGAAGAAAACTTCTACGCTTGTACCCGCATATAAAATAATACACGACCCTTAGTACGTCAAGGGCTTGTGAAAGAAAAATTTTCATGGTGCAGTTTTGGCCCGCATTGTGGTGCCGTTGTGGGTGATTTAAATTGTGATGGTTGTGCATGTAGGTTAAAAAAGAGGTGTAAGCTGGGAAAGCCAGAAAAAAGGCCAGCCTTGTTTTAACAATCAGGCGCAGCTAAGAGCTTAAGACTCTGAGGCTCTAAGGTCTTGAGGAAAAACTCTTCGTTCATCCACGCTTATAAAATATTACATGTTTCTCAAGATGTCAAGCCTTGCGGGAAAAAATATTTTCGCCCCAGAGGACTCGCTATAAATATAAGACATATTTTTCAAAAAGCAAGGGCTTTTGGAAAAAATATTTTCATGAAGAAATTTTTCCCGTCTTAGTCGTGGATGTGGCTTATGATTGTTAAGGGTTTCTAGGTGATAGAGGCGGAAAGAGTCTTTCTTTTAAGGATTTTTTGCTGTTTACTCTCAACAAGCAAGTACGTAAAGTTAGTTTTGGAAAAATCCCTTTTCATTGCTTTTAAGAGCTACAAAAAATAAAACAAAGCGCGCCCCTATGAGTAATATAACAGGTGCCAAGAGCAGGACCGCTACCTTATGCGAAGGCTTCACTCTTTTCCGACAAAGGCCCTTGGAATCTAGGCTTTGAGGTCTTGAGGAAAAACTCTTCGTTCATCCACGCTTATAAAATATTACATGTTTCTCAAGATGTCAAGCCTTTCGGAAAAAAATATTTTCGCCCCAGAGGACTCGCTATAAATATAAGACATATTTTTCAAAAAGCAAGGGCTTTTGGAAAAAATATTATCATGAAGAAATTTTTTCCGTCTTAGTCGAGGATGCTGCTTATGCTTGTTAAGGGTTTCTAGGTGATAGAGGCGGAAAGAGTCTTTCTTTCAAGGATTTTTTGCTGTTTACACTCAACAATCAAGTACGTAAGTTAGTTTTGGAAAAATCCCTCTCCGTAACTTTTCAGAGCTACAAAAAATAAAACAAAGGTCGCCCCTATGAGTAATATTACTGGTGCCAAGAGCAGAACCGCTACCTTTGCGAAGGCTGTACTCTTTTCCGACAAAAGGCCCTTGGAATCTAGGCTTTGAGGTCTTGAGGAAAAACTCTTCGTTCATCCACGCTTATATAATATTACATGTTTCTCAAGATGTCAAGCCTTGCGGGAAAAAATATTTTCGTCCCAGAGGACTCGCTATAAATATAAGACATACTTTTCAAAAATCAAGGGCTTTTAGAAAAAATATTTTCGCCCCAGAGCTCTCGCTAGAAATATAAGACATAC